>DFBG01000077.1:0-12654 GCA_002367305.1 Actinobacteria bacterium UBA3086
TCGTTGGCGCAGTGGGTCACTCAACTGCGGCTCTTTCGCTGACGACATAGTAGCGTGAGGGGCGGACCTACGGGCGCGTGAACACAAGCGAGCCCCCCTGTTTCCACAGAGAGGCTCACGGTGCGACGGCGAAATGCCGCTTACGAATCAGTAGAGCAGATTGGCGACCTCGTCGCGCGTGGCTTGCGGCACCGCGGCGGTGCCCCCCAAGTAGCGCATCGTCCAAATCGCGTTCTTGTGGTCCTCTATCGCTCCCCCCACCGCGGAGGGAAGGTCACCCGTCCCCGCGGTGAGCAGCAGGATCGAACGGCAGCGGCCTTGGATCGGTCCGCCCGTGAGCGCATCAGGAAAGTCCATCCCCGTCGCCAACGCGGTGTAGGTCCAGTTCATGTTGGCCGCATCCTGACCGAACCGAGCGATCTCGACTGCGGTCTCATAGCGAGTATCGCCTTTGATGCGATCGACATTGGCATCACCGAGCAGTGTATTGAGCTGGGACTCGGTGCCTGCAGTCACGGTGGTGAGCCCACCAAGGATGTGCGCATCCACGACCCCAGCGTCCTGCATCGCGTCCTTCGTTGCGTCTAGAAGCCCGGAGGCCGGCACCAGATACAGCGGCCAACCGTTGGCTGCAGCGATCGGAGAGCCTGCGAGCGCGTCGGGGAAGTTGTCTCCGGTGGCCACGAAGGCGGTGTGGTCGAAGTCTAGGCCCTGTAGGTCCACGGCCCTTGCCGCGATCATCTCAGCGGTCAGGTAGCGATTATCGCCCCCGATTCGCTCGATATCCACGACACCTGGCAGCGCATCGATCGCATTGGCGACGTCGCCCGACAAGGCGACCGTCCCGCCGAGCACGATGGCTCGGGTAGCACCCAATCGCACGATCTCAGCCGACACCGCGTCAGGAAGCGCGTTGGTGTCGACCAGCAGGATGGGTGCATCTAGTACACCGGCCAGTGTCGCTCCACCCAGAGCGTCGGGCCAGTTGCGGCCCGTGGCGATGATGACGGTCTTGTAACCCTCAGCATCCTCACTCAGACCCGAGGGATATCCGGCAACTGACGCCGCGACCGCAGTGGTGAAGCGCGTGTTGCCCGCGATCGGCTCCTCGGCGGTGGGGACGGCGGTGAACCAGCGCTGCACGCGATGGTTCGCCTCGTCTGTCACCATCACATAGCGCTCGCTCGAAGGAAGGACTCCCCAGCAGAAGTTAAACTCACCGTCACCGGTCCCAGAGCTCCCGAACTCTGTGACGAATGTGCCGTCAAACGTGAACTTCTGAACCCGACTGTTGTTGGAATCGGTCACATACATGTTGCCGTGCGGGTCAGCCTCGATGTCGTAGGGACTGCTCAGCTCACCGTCGCCAGTGCCGCTCGATCCGACCGTGCCAAGATAGGTGCCTTCGAGCGTGAAGCGCTGAATCCTGTCGTTATCCGAGTCAACGACCCACACCGTGCCACTGCTGTCGATCTCCAGAGCGCCCGGATACTTGAACTCTCCGGTTGCTGAACCAAATATCCCCCACTTCCTGACATACGTTCCGTCAGGCTCGAACACCTGAACACGGTGGTTATGGTTCTCCACGACGTACAGCAGACCATCTGGCCCCAGGGCCACATCGAGTGGTGCCTCCAGTTGCCCGTCGCCTGTGCCGCTGGTACCGAATGAGCCATACCAATCGCCAGAGGTGCTCCACGTGGAGATACGATCATTTCTGGAGTCCGCCAGGAACAACAGCCCATCTTCGGTGACTTCCATTCCTGCAGGGTGCTGCATCTGACCGTCACCCGAACCTGCCGATCCAAGCTGCCGCAGGAACATCCCGTCGGCATCGAACACCTGGATGCGGTTTCCGATGTACTCGGACACGAAGACCTCGCCGTACGGTCCTTGGGCGATACCGGCGGGATCCGTGAACTGCCCGGGATCGCTACCCGGGCCTCCCCAGGTGTCCACGAAATCATAGTCCGGGTAAGCCGCGAATGCGCCAAGCGGCACCACCAACATCGCGAGCACCACAACGACCGCAACGAACCTTCTCTTGGGCATGGATCTCGCCCCTCTCTCCCCGAGTCTCCTTCACCGTATGCGAAATGATTCGCCTCGCATGAAAGATATGCCCCCGAAGAAAGTGTGTGTCACACACGCAAACGGACCCACCATGTTCGGCGGGTCTGCTTATGCTTTTGTGCCCCAAGCCCACTTATGAAGCAACTCGTGAGACACCGGCACTACTTGTGAGAGCGGCGATACAGCGCCACAGCTGCAGCAGCGCCGATTTCGGTCACCGCCCATCGGCGGCCTCGGCATACACGCTCAGCCTGAGCCGCTCCAGCCAACGAACGCGACGGACGGAAGCATGTCGTAGGGTGACTTTGAATCCCACCTCAGAAGCACAGAAGGACCGCCTATTGAAATAGACGATCCTATCTGCAGAATTTTTGGTGCCCCCAGCGGGATTCGAACCCGCGCTGCCACCTTGAAAGGGTGGTGACCTAGGCCGCTAGTCGATGGGGGCGTATTCACTTGTGGTGGGCCGTATAGGGATCGAACCTATGACCTTGGGATTAAAAGTCCCCTGCTCTACCAACTGAGCTAACGGCCCGAGCCCTCACAAGGCCTGCCGGCGGCGTGCAGGGCAAAGGGAAGTGTAACGTTGAAGATGCAGGTGGTCAACGTGACACCCCGGCGTGATAGCATTCAGCGCAGGAGGTACCAAATGGAAGAGTTGCTCACAACGTACTGGCAGCCCGTCGCGATCGTAGCGTCAGCCACCGTGATCGGATGGCTTTTTGACATGTTCGTGTTCGCCCGACTCAAGGGGCTCGCCGACAAAACACGTTGGGCTTCGGACGATGCCATAGCCGAGGCGCTGCACCGCATGCCGGTGCTCTGGTTCGGTCTTGTCGGCGCCCACTTCGCGCTTGCACAGACCGAGATCTCGGCGTCTGCCTCGGACACGATCACTAATCTACTGATTGTGGCGTGGATCCTGAGCATCACGGTCGCTGCGGTGCGACTGACCACGCGCATGATCAAGGTCTACACCGCTCGTGAGGACAACGCCGCCGCATCGAGTTCCATCTTTGTGAACCTGGCGCGCATCATCATCGCGGCGATGGGCGTCCTGATCGCGCTCAACACGTTGGGCATCTCCATCACACCGCTGCTCACCGCACTCGGCGTTGGAGGTCTGGCCGTCGCGCTCGCGCTACAAGAGCCGCTCTCCAACTTGTTCGCCGGTCTCCAGGTCATCCTGAGCAAGCAGATCCAACCCGGCGACTACATCAAGCTCGAAGGCGGCCAGGAGGGCTACGTCTACGACGTCACCTGGCGCAACACCACGATCCGCATGTTCTCCAACGACCTCGTTGTCGTTCCCAACTCCACCGTAGCCGCCTCGGCGATCACCAACTACACCTCACTCAATGCACAACACTCCGTCTACCTACCTGTCGGCGTCGGATACGGAAGCGACCTCGACCACGTGGAGCGAGTCACGCTCGAAGTGGCGGAGAAGATTCAGAAGGAAGTCCCGGGTGCCGTGCATGACTGGGAGCCGGACGTGTCATTCCGAGAGTTCGGTGACTCCGCGATCGACATGCTCGTGGTCCTACGTGCCGACGAGTACGCATCCCGCTTCACCCTGCGCCACGAGTTCATCAAGCGTCTGCACGCGAGGTTCGCGATCGAGAACATAGAGATTCCGTTCCCGCAGCGCGTGGTGACCGTGACGAAGGAATCAGAGCAAGACCAAGCCTAGCTGCCTCAGGTGACGATGTCGGTTCCGTGAAAGAGCCGCTCAAACTCAGCCGCGATTGCCACGACAGCATCACCCTCGCGACCACGTACGGGCACCGCACCTGCCACAGCAGTAGTGAGAAAGACTTCTTCTCCAGCGTCATAGTCATCGGGAGTGAGATGGGCCTCGCGAGACAGATAGCCCAGGTCTGGAGCGACGTCGAACACAACACCACGCGATACACCCGCGAGCGCAGGAGGCGACATCGGCGTGAGCAGCTCGACGCCCTGACGAATCCAAACAGTGGCCTGCGAGCCGTCGATCAACTCATTATTCGGAGAGACCAGAACAGCCGCGTCAGCCCCAGCTTCCTGAGCCGCAGCGAGCGGTCCATCCCAGAATGAGCGGTCGGCTGGCTTGGCCGCACCCTGAGGCAGAACCGGAACATCGCTTCGCACAAGTGCAACAACAGGATCACCAGGGACGACGACGCTCGAAGCTGCCGTTGAGACGTCCGTTGTCACGTCTCCGTCGGGCGACACCATGAGCGTCATGCGCCCGTAATCGAACGGCCACTTGGCCGCCGCGGCTTCGGCCTCGCACCAAACGCGAGCCAACGTGTCGTCGTCGCAACCGCCAGCGCGCAGTCTCGCGAGATGCCGCTCCAGAAGCGGAACTCGTCCGTCCTGCACGCGAATCGTCTCTCTGAGTGCCTGCCGGGGCACGGGACCTCCTAGTGCCGGAAGTGTCGGTGGCCGGTGAAGACCATCGCCACGCCCAGTTCGTCTGCCTTTGCAATGACCTCTTCGTCGCGAATGGAACCGCCGGGCTGGATCACCGCAGTCGCTCCACCCGCTGCTGCAACCTCGAGCGAGTCCGAGAACGGCATGAATGCATCGGATGCCGCAACGCTGCCGACAGCCTTGTCCCCCGCCTTCTCGACGGCGATTTTGGCGGCGTCGACACGACTCATCTGGCCGGCACCCACACCCACGCTGGCGTAATCCTTTACCAGCAGAATGCAGTTGGACTTGACGGCCTTGGCGGCCTTCCAGGCGAACAGGAGCTGCTCCCACTCTTCATGTGTGGGCTCGCGCTTGGTGGCGACGGTGAAGGTGGAACGCTCCTCGGTCACCGCGTCGAACTCCTGGACCAGTAGACCGCCCTCGACTTTGCGCATCTCGAGCTCTCGATCGACTGGACGGTTGATGCCGCCGGTGAGCAGCACGCGTGTATTGGGCTTGGTGGCGAGGAGCTCAAGTGCGCCGGGCTCGAAGCCGGGAGCGATCATGACCTCCACGAATTGGCCACGCTCAAGAACCGCCTCCATGACCTCGGTGGGCACGGGGCGGTTGAACGCCACGACGCCGCCGTAGGCGGAGATGGGATCGGACGCATGCGCGCGCTTGTACGCCTCGACCACATCGGTCGCGATAGCAGTGCCTGCGGGGTTCATGTGCTTCACGATCACACACGCCGGATCCTGGAACTCGGCGACGGCACCCCACGCAGCGTCCGTATCGAGGATGTTGTTGTACGAGAGCTCCTTGCCCTGCAACTGCTCAGCGCGGGCCAGACTGTGCTCGGACGCGTCGACGTCACGGTAGAACGCGGCCTTCTGGTGCGGGTTCTCGCCATAGCGAAGATCCTGGACCTTGAGCTGCCGCGTGCGAAGCTCCTGCGGGAATCGCTCGTCGCCCGCGAGATAGGAGAAGATCGCCGTGTCATACGCACTGGTCTTACGAAAAACCTCGAGCGCCAGACGCGAACGGGTCTCGTAGGTGGTGGCACCGTCGTTGGCGTTCATCTCGGCGACGATGGTCTCGTAGTCAGCCGGGTCAGTGACCACGGCGACGGAAGCGAAGTTCTTGGCTGCACTGCGCAGCATGGACGGGCCGCCGATGTCGATGTTCTCAATGGCCTCGGCGAGCTCCACGTCAGGCTTGGCGACGGTGGCCTCGAAGGGATAGAGGTTCACCACGACCATGTCGATGAGGCCGATACCGTGCTCCGCGGCCTGCTCGAGATGTGCAGGCTTGGAGCGGTCAGCGAGCAGACCGCCATGCACCTTGGGGTGCAGCGTCTTGACGCGACCCTCCATCATCTCGGGGAAACCCGTCACCTCGTCGATGGGAATCACCGCGATCCCGGCGTCAGCGAGTGCCTTGGCCGTACCTCCCGTGGAAACGATCTCGACTCCAAAGGCGGCAAGCGCCTTCACGAAATCGACAACGCCCGTCTTATCGGACACGGAAACCAGCGCGCGCTTGACCTTGATCTGGTGCATGAGCCCCTCTTTCATGTCTGGCGTGAACCCCTCATAACGCAACGAACCGAGGCGCCCTCCCTTGTAGGGAGCCTTCCCCGGCCCGGCGACGTATATCCATTGTAGCGAACTCCTCCCCGGCGGGTCATCCGTTGGTGACCCGCCGAGAAGAAATCCGTGTATCAACTGCAAAGCTAGTCGACGATCTGAGCCCACGCCCCATCGACGACCTGATAGGCCGAGATGGCCTGGTTGCTGGTGTCACCGTTCTCGTCGAACTGGGTTACACCCGTTATTCCCTCGTACGTGATGCCGCGTACCGCAGCGGCCACATCCGCTCGATCCGTGCCCGCCTCGAGCACTGCCTTCACAAAGATCCACGCTGAGTCATAGGCATAGGAGTCGTAGGCCTCGGGAGAAGCATCGAACGCAGCTTCGTAGGCAGCCTCGAACTCGAGACCGCCGGGCTGCTGATCCAGCGGCAGTCCCAGCATGGTGGCGACATCGCCCTCAGCGTTGGTTGCACCCGCCACATCGATGTACTCCTGCGAGAAGATCAGATCGCCACCAATAACGGGAACTGCCAGTCCGGACTCCTTGGCCTGTTTGGAGATCAAACCGCCCTCCGTCTGACCACCGGCGTAGTAGACGGCGTCGGGGTCCATGGACTTGATCTTGGTCACCAGCGCCTGGAAGTCGACTTCTTTGGCCTGGATGCTCTCGCGTGCCAGGATCTCCCCGCCCAGCGCCTCGAACTCCTTGGTGAACTCATCAGCGAGGCCCTGACCGTACTGCGTGGAGTCGTCGATCACCACGACGCTGTCGAAGCCGTAGAGCTCCGTGAGCATGTCGGCTGCGAACGTGCCTTGCGCGTCATCCTTGGCGGCGATGCGATTGACCACGTCAAAGCCCTGTGCGGTCATAGCAGGGTTTGAGGAGACGGAGACCATGGCCATGCCAGCCTCCTGATAGACGGGAGAGGCCGGGATCGAACATCCGGAGTTGAAGTGGCCGACGACACCCACTACCCCAGGGTCGGAGACAAGCAGATTGGCCACGTTGACGGCCTGCTTGGGGTCGCCCTGATCATCCTCGGCGCGAATCACGAACTCGTAGCCCGCCGCGATGACCTCGTCGGAGGCGTTGGCCTCGTCCATTGCAAGCTGAACAGCGCGCTTCATGCCCTGCCCATAGACGGCGTAATCGCCGGTCAGCGGTGCGGAGAAAGCTATCTGTACGGTGGTGAGGTTCGCCGCAGCATCATCGCTGTCATCCGCCTCTTCGTCGGCGCTCGAACAACCCGTGAGGCCGAGCGAGCCCATCAGCGCCACAGCAAGCAGCAGCGCTGCAGCCTTGCGCCAGGTGGAGATGGTCATATGAATGTCCCTTCGGTGCGGATCCGTATCGTTCGACTCGACGCATGGGCGCAGAGCCGACGGTGCCACCCGAGGATCGCGAGGCACCGTCCAGCATATGAATATATCAGGACGTCACCGGAGAGCGAAGAGGACTGAAGCTCGCATCAGACGCACATTCTATGCATGGACGCTGTATGGAGTGTCGGCTCTAGAGGTAGACGAATGCTTCGACGAGTGCCACAACCTCAGCAGAGGCCGCGATACTACGACGAACCTCGCGGGACTCGACATCGGGAATCGTATCTGGCAGCGGCATCATTGACCGCAGTATCTCCGCTCGATCGAACGCCCTCTCAATGATGCGCTCACCGAACACCTCGCGACATGCACGATGTGCGAGCTCATACGAGTCTGGCGCGGTGGGCTCGAAGTCATGGTAGAAGACCAAGGCCTCCGCTGCGGTCTTGATCGCGGTGCGCAGGCGCTCGTCGGCGAGTTCCCACTCATTGGCGAGGTATGCATGTCTCGCCTCTACCACGCGATCCCACGCATCCGTGCAATGCGGGAGCGCGCGCTCCCTCGCTGTGTCGCTGGGTCGCAACAGCCCATCGTCGATCCATCGCTGCCAGTCGGTGTGTCGACTGTGTGCGAGATGCCTGCCGCGCATCATGTCCTGCCCTCCCCCTCACGAGCCAAGAAGAACAGCCGGCGCGGATCCCCCCTCACCTCCGCCCCGGCTAAGGTCATGGTGGCAGGCGAGTCTTACCAGAATCTAACCAACCGAATCAGATGTCGGCCTCGATCCACGGGGGCACGTATCGCCAGGCGTCACGAAGGTCGCGCCTGACCGCACGACAACCGGGCTCGTACCGCTCGAACAAGGACCAGAACGCCGAGGAGTGATCGAGTTGGACGGTGTGGCAGAGTTCGTGCAGCAACACGTGATCGACAAGCTGTCGGGGCAGGAAGAGCAACTTGGCATTGATGCTGATATTGCCACGCGAGGAGCAGCTGCCCCATCTCGTCCGCTGCCAGCGCACCGAGGTCGCGTTCACCTGAAAACCGTGTTCATCGGCAATGCTCCAGAGTCGCGTCACCAGCCTGTCGCGCGCGGTGCGAGCCAGCCAGCGCTTAGTGGCGGCCCGACATGCTGCGGCATCATCCACGGGCCCCGATACCACAAGCATCGCATCAGGTGATGAGGTGACGGAGATCCTACTCGCCGCCGTGGGGCGATACTCGACCACCCACTTTTCGCCGATGCCCTGCAGCTCGAGCTCTCGAGGACGATCTCGGGGATCGTGACCAGCGAGATGTTCTCGGCGAGGAGCCACGCGAGCAAGAGCCGACTCGATCCAGTCGCGGCGCGCCGTCAACAGCGCGGGAATCCTCTTGGCGGGATAGCGCTTTGGCACGACGACCACGAGTCCATCGCGCGGGGTGACCTTGAGTCGCACGTTGCGGGCGCGGGCGCTGCGTCGAAGCGTGTACTCGAACTCGGCGCTCATGGAGAGAGTGGCGGGGCCGCCGGGAGCTTCACGTACACCCGCGCCTCGCAGGTGCAAGGGGGTTCGCCACATGCGGGGCACACGGTGGACGTCTCAAAGCTCCACTCGCGATAGAAATCGGGAACTTGAACCAGACACGTGTAGCCGGCTCGCTCGTACAGCTTTCCGCCTTCGCACTCACCGCTGTCCGCTCGCACCCAGGCGATCACGTAGAATGCATCGATTCCATCGGTATGCAGAGCCGTCTCCGCGACACGCATGAGCTCCCCACCGATGCCACGCCGACGATACGCAGGATCGACGGCCACATAACGAACGTGACCGATCCTTGGATGCTCCATCAGAACCTCGAGCCCCTGCACTCCCATCTTGTTCGTGAGGAAGTCATAGTTCTTGCGCGGCGAGGCGTCGTCCATGAGGGCGGTGCCCACGATCTTTCCCTCAACCTCGCACACACGGCCATAGCGCGGATTGACGTGGGCCATATCAAAGCAGCCTTCACCCATCGCGTCCTCAATGAGTCGAGTGAGCGCCTGCCCGTCGGCCGCGCACGCCGCGCGAATCGTAAGACCATCAGTCTCAAACTCGCGCCCAGCGCTCATAGTCTCACGCCCATGTCACAAGTCAGCGGGTCTGTTCGGGATGAGGTGCGATGCGAGCGATGCGGCCCTCGACCGAAACCCGTCCTTCCGCGAACATCTGAAGCACCTCCGGGTAGAGGCGGTGTTCGACGGCATGTATCTTTGCCTCGAGGCTCTCGACGGTGTCATCCTCAGCGATTCTGACGGCCATCTGCGCGATGATGGGGCCGTCATCGAACTTCTCGTTGGCGAAGTGCACGGTTACCCCGGTGAGCTTCACGCCGTACTCGAACGCGTCATGAATGCTGGACGCGCCGACGAACGACGGCAACAGAGCCGGATGGATGTTGATCACGCGATCCGGATACGCCTTGAGCACCTCGGGGCCCAAGAGGCGCATGTAGCCGGCCATGGCCACGAGATCCACCTCGTGCATCTTGAGTGCGTCACGGATGGCCATATTGTACGAGTGGAACGTCTCGTGTGCAGTTCGATCGACCCAGACCGCGGGGATGTTGGACTTCTCGGCGCGCTCCAGTCCGCGAGCTTCCTGCCGATTGGAGATCACGACCGCGACCTCCACATCGATCTCATTCTCATACGCCGCATCGATGATCGCCTGCAGGTTCGTGCCACTACCTGAAATGAGTACACCCACGCGCAGTTTCTTGTCAGCCATAGACGACACTCCCGTCTCCGCTGATGATCTCTCCAACCTCGGACACCGTCTCGCCCGCCTCGCGAAGCGCGATGGCGGCAGTCGGAGCGTCCTTGGGATCCACGATAACCATGTATCCGATACCCATGTTGAACGTGCGATACATCTCGTCGTCAGAGAGCGAGGCCTCCGTCGCAAGCAACGGGAAGATGGGTGGCACCTTCCACGAGCCGCGCACGATACGACCGTTGCAGTCGTCGGGCAGAACGCGATCCAAGTTCTCGCTGATGCCTCCGCCCGTGATATGCGCCATGGCCTTCACGGGAATGCCGGCGCGTAGCAGCTCAAGGATCGACTTCACGTAGATACGCGTGGGAGTGAGCAGGGCATCCGCGAGCGCGATACCACCCAGGTCGACCCGTGGAAGCGTGAGCTCGTTCTCGCGACCCTCGACGAGCACCTTGCGCACCAGCGAGTAGCCGTTGCTGTGGATGCCCGATGAGCCCAGCCCCAGGATCACATCGCCGGCCGTCACGCTGGTCGGATCGATCATCTTAGGCCGATCGACCACGCCGACGCAGAAGCCCGAGAGGTCGTAATCATCGTCGGCCATGACGCCGGGATGCTCCGCCATCTCCCCGCCAACGAGCGAGCAGCCCGCCTGGCGACAGCCATCGGCGATACCGGAGACGAGCGATGCAACGAGCTCAGTATCGAGTTTGCCTATCGCTACGTAGTCGAGAAAGAAGAGCGGCTCCGCTCCGGCGACCAAGATGTCGTTGACGCACATCGCAACGAGATCGATGCCCACCGTGTCATGACGATCCAACAGCTGCGCGAGCTTGAGTTTGGTCCCGACACCATCGGTGCCGCTGACCATGACCGGATCGTCCATGTCTTTGAACGCAGCGGCGCTGAACATGCCGCCAAAACCGCCGATATCACCAATCACCTCGGGGCGATACGTGCTGCGAACCGCCTCACGGATACCATTGACCGCACGTGCGCCCTCGCCCGTATCAACACCGGCATCACGATAGGTGATGGGCCGCTTACCGTTCTCGTCGGTCATGGGTTCCCCTCTCGAGCTGGCGGTCACGCGCCCTATTTGCGCGTCGGAATCTCAGAATCGGGGTCTGGTGCGTAATCGGAAAGCCCCGGCAACGATTCAAGATACGCGTCATTGAGGTTGAGCAAAAGATGGCCGTTCTCGAAATCCCGCTCATCCACCTGGAAGAAACGCGCCTCATTCTGGCCTGACGCCGCGAAAGCACTGCCGTCCACGTAGCTGTAATCGGCCACGTAGAGAATGCGGTCGTTCAGGAACGAACCGAGCGGCAAACGACCGCGCATGGGCACCACCACGTGTGTATCGACAAAAAGATCGCGACCGAACATGGGGGTGGAGGTCATATCGAGTCCGAGCATGTCTCCAATACTGGGCATGAAATCACCCTGCACGGCAGTGGCATCCACGATCACGCCCTCAGTCTGGCCCGGTACATGGATCGCCAAGGGAATGTTGGTGCGGTGCGCGAGATTGTAGTCACGTCCCAACGCCTCGCGTAGCGCCTCGAGATCAGCGCCCTCGGGGTCCATCTCGCGAAGTCCGTTGTGGTCGCCGTAGACGATGACGATGCTCTTGTCCCAAAGGCCGGACTCCTTGAGACCGTCGAGAAACCGTCCCATCTCACGATCCGCATATGCCACCGACGAGAGGTAGTTGCCGGTCATGGTTCCGTCGAAACGCTCGGGTAGGTTGATCACCGTGTGGTTCTCATCGAGCTCCTCGAATGGGTGATGCGAGGTGAGCGTGATGATCTGCGCATAGAAGTTCGTTCCCTCGCTGTCCATGCGAATCAGCTCAGGGAGCGTCTTGTCATAGAGAACCCTGTCGGACGAACCGAACCTGCCGAGAATGTCATCGGCGCCAAAGAACTCCTGATCGTAGTAGCGCGTCCATCCGAGCGCCTTGTACATGGACCGACGGTTCCAGAAGCCGACCTCGTTCGTGTGGAACGTGACCGCATCGTAGCCCGCAGCGGAGAACAACCGCGGCATGGAGGGGATCTCGAGGTGGTCGTAGAGCTCAGAACACGCGCCCATCGACGACGCGTAGAGCGACGTGTTGGTCACGAACTCGGCATCCGAGGTGTTTCCTCGGCCGATCTGCGAATAGGTGTTGGGGAAGTACCAGCTCTCATCGATGAGCGCATTGAAGTTGGGGGTGACGACAGAGGACTCCACCCGACTTCCGATCACGAACTCCTGAAGCGATTCGAACTGGATCATGATGACGTTCATGCCTTGGAACGCACCTAGCTCGAAATCAGCGATCCGCTCACCCTCTGATCCGCCTTTGAGCGTGTAGATGGCATTCTGGATGGAGGCAGAATCCGCCATATCGAGACCGAGCTCCTCGGCCATTGCCTCGGTGATGAGAGGCTCGTTCGGCATGAAGGGCTGGGATGCCTGGTACGCCAGAAGGCCACGCTCACGAGCAACCAACACGTCATCGACTCGGTCATCGAGCGTCGA
>DFBG01000077.1:12749-13863 GCA_002367305.1 Actinobacteria bacterium UBA3086
GCGGTAAGTGGGCGCCGGCGCTCGAACAGTGCGGTCGGGGGGTCGTTCTTGCGAACGCGCCGCCAGATGGTCCACCCGGCGAAGATGATGAGATCCCCCCAGAAGAGAAGCAGGGCGGGATCCATGAGTTTCCCGATACTGCCACGCACCGCCCAGAGCTGGTCGATGAAGACCACCATATTGGGGGTGAGGATACGGCTGAAATACGAAGCATACACAGCCGTCCCAAGCATCATGAGCGACACGAATGCATTCATGGAGACAACGACGACCCGTACGCGTCGGGGCCTCACAAAGGCAACGGCTGCCAGGATCATGATCAGAATGGGGACCTCGAGAACGGCCGCATGCCAGATGTCATAGTCGTCAAAGACGAGCGTGCGCGTGAGGTAGACCTTCAGGAACAATGAAATGATGAGAAGAACCTCTGCGCGCGCCATCATGGACTGGCTCCAGCGCGCGAACGCCTTCACGGCCCGGATGTGCCACGCCTGCAATGTCTGCTCTGTGTTCAATTCCACTCTTTCCGTGTCTACGACATGGTACCAAGACGCACCGACAGGCACGCTCAGGGCGCACCGGGAACGCATACGAAGTCCGTAGTGTAACAGGGGACGAAAGGGAACGCCCTCCCTCTCGAATTAGTATATGCGAAGTGCGGTCACTGGGCGACGAACGTCACCAAGATGTCACCGAGCGTCAAGGATCGTCCGGACATCAGCGAGCACAGCATCCGCGACCGCGACCGGGCCGCCCATGACCATGATTGTATCGATCACGGTCGCATGTCCCTCGAGCCCGGAGCGTGTGGTGTCGGGCAGAACGTCAGTCCGAGTGAGCAGCAATACCCCACCGCTGCTTCCCATCGCAGCGCCGCCCCCAAGTGCATCCGGGAACTGCACGCCGGTGGCCAAGCCGACCGTGTCCCAGGTGACCCACCCTCGGGCCACGCCGTACTCGGCTACAGCGACAGCCGTGCCGTATCTGTCTTGGGCTCCGGCGCGATCGTAGGGCACACCCAAATCGGCAGCCACCGATCCGGGCACCGCGACCTCGCCTCCCAACACGACCGCTCGAGTGACCCCCAGCGTGGCTAGGGCATACTTCGTGTCCC
>DFBG01000054.1 GCA_002367305.1 Actinobacteria bacterium UBA3086
CAGCGTGAGTATCGTGGTGCCGCCGCGACGCAGGATTCGGCCGGCGTCGGGTTCGACTGAACCGGCAAGTAGCGACAGCAGCGTCGACTTGCCGTCGCCATTTCCGCCGACGATGCCAATGCGGTCGCCCTCGTCTATTCCAAGCGAGACCGAGTCGAAGATCTTCTTCGTCGGATACTCCAGATGGACTTTGTCGCAGCCAAGCAGATATGCCACGCGACGAACCTCGATCCTCATGAACGGTGTGTGGGAACGATATCATCGCATTTCTGCGTGCGCGGTGGATATGAAGTATCGTGAGCTGCGGCTGGCATTGTCAGAGATATGGGGTATCAATGAAGTGGACGGGAACCCCGTCCCTATGCCTGATCAGTCGGAGGAGGACTCGGTGGCAGAGCCGGATCGGAACACGCCCGCAGTGGGCGAAACCGAAGAGCACATGCATGACGTCCTGACGGTGGCCAATATAATCACGCTTCTGAGGCTGCTACTGATTCCGTTCTTCTTCTCCGTCCTGATTTCTGACAAGTCCAATCTCTTGGCGTTCTCGCTGTACGCTGCTGCCGCCTCCACGGATTGGCTTGACGGTTGGATCGCTCGTAAGACCGGTACGGTCACGGTCATCGGCAAAGCGATCGATCCGCTTGTCGACCGCCTGCTGCTCGCGACCGGAGTCATCGGGCTCAATCTCGTCGGGCGTCTACCTCTCTGGCTCGTGTTCGTACTCGTGGCTCGTGATGTGTATCTGCTCTATGGGGCATATCGCCTCGAGCACTACCGGATGCGTATGCCGGTTACCTATGCGGGCAAAGTCACCACTGCGACACTTCTGTTCGGCTTCTCTCTGCTCATGCTGGATTGGCCGGAGTTCACTGTGGGGGATGCCGAGATCACCTTGGGACTTCTATTCGTTTATGCTGGGTTGGCGCTGTCCCTGGGCACGGCGATCCAGTACACGTTCCGCGCATGGCGCATGGTGAATGGAGCGACTCGCGACGCGTGATGACTCGCAGTACCGTACGTAGCTTGATTCTGACGGGGGAATGAATGAAAGCTGTCATCATGGCCGGCGGAGAAGGCACTCGCCTGAGGCCCCTTACAAGCTCGCGTCCAAAACCGATGGTGCCTATCGTGAACAAGCCGGTCATGGAGCACATCCTGGGCTTGGTCAAGCATCACGGGATCGTGGATGTTGTCGCCACTTTGGCGTTCATGCCCCACGTCATCGAGGACTACTTCGGGACGGGCGACGAGTGGGGGATGAACATCGACTACGCGCGAGAGGAGACTCCTCTCGGTACCGCGGGCTCGGTCAAGAACGCGATTCACCTCTTGGATGATGACGAGCCGTTCGTCGTCATCTCGGGCGACTCCATGACGGATATCGATCTCTCGGACATCATCGCCTTTCATCGCGAGAAAGGTGCTGCGGTCACTATCGCTCTCAAGAGTGTGCCGGAGCCACTCGAGTTCGGCGTGGTCATCACGGACGAGAACGGTAAGATCGATCGGTTCTTGGAGAAGCCCAGTTGGGGTCAGGTCTTCTCGGACACGATTAACACGGGCATCTACGTGATCGATCCCAAAGTCATGGATTTCGTACCCGACGGCGAATCTTTCGATTTCTCCTCGGATCTCTTTCCTCTGCTCATGGAGAAGGGATACGACTTGTACGGTCGCGTGGTCGAGGGCTATTGGTGCGACGTTGGTGGACTGGACACGTATGTCCAGTGTCACCACGATATCCTCGACGGCAAGGCCATGGTCTACATTCCCGGCGTCAAAGCGCGCGAGGGTCTGTGGGTGGGCGAGGACACCATAATCGACCAGACGGCCGAGCTGGGGATGGGTGTGGTCCTCGGCTCCAACGTGGAAGTGCGCGCGGGTGCCCGACTGGGCGGCCATTGCGTCATCGGGGACAACTGTGTGATCGGCAACGAGGCCAACGTGAGTCACTCAGTCATTTGGGGAGAGACCTTCGTCGGAAAGAACTCCACTGTCGACGGCGCGGTGCTCTGCAGGCGAGTCGACATCCGTGCCCGCGCTCGCGTGGACATAGGCGCTGTTATCGGCGACGAGACCCTGATCGGACGTGGGGCACACATCGGTCCTGGGGTGCATATCTATCCGTTCAAGCGAGTTGAACCCGCTGCGGTGGTCAACACGTCTCTCATCTGGGAGAACACGGGCAACCGATCGTTGTTTGGCGAGAAGGGTATCGCGGGTCTCGTGGGGATCGACATCACGCCGGAGCGCGCCATGAGGGCTGCGCAGGCATTTGGAACGTTGCTACCCAAGGGTTCTCATGTGATTGTCAGTCGCGACACGAGTCGGGCGTCCCGCATGGTCAAGCGTGCTATGGTCGCTGGACTCAACGCGACAGGATGTCATGTGCGGGATCTACGCGTCGCATCTCAGGCGGTCAATCGGTTCACCACGCGTGACACCCGTTGTGTCGGAGGCGTGCATATTTGCGCATCACAACAGGAACACCAGTCACTCGAGATCCATTTCTACGACAAGAATGGGCTCGATATCGCTCCGTGGTACGAGAAGAAGGTCGAGAGAATCTACTTCCGCGAGGAGTTCAGGAGGGCGTTCTTCAAGGAGATCGGAGACATCATCTATCCGCCGCGTGCACTTGAGTACTACGCGGCTGGTCTCAACGAGGCCATGTACGGAATACCCCTGAAGGATGGTTGGTGCAAGGTTGTTGCTGACTTTGACCATGGCGTCGCATCGATCGTGCTGCCGCAGGTTCTGGAGGGTTCGCATATCAACCTCCTCTCCCTGAATCCTTTCATGGATGCCGAGACCTCCTGGACAGCGTCTGCATGCGCGGGGGACGGGTACGAGGAAATGGTCCACGCCATGAATCTCTTTGCTGCGGATTTCGGAGTGCGTTTCGAGCGATGCGGTGAGCGTATCACCTTGGTGACGCCCGGTGGGCGCGTGCTCGATGGAGACACGGCGCTTCATGCGGTGCTCGATCTTTGGTGCACTACGGACCCAACCGACAAGTCCGTCGCAGTTCCCCTGTGTGCATCGGGCGCATGCGAGATGATCGCGTCGCGTTCAGGGCGAAAGGTCATCAGGCCGGGCCGCTCCAGGCGTTCGTTGGCGAGTCTTGCCCGGTCGGGAGAGGTTGGCTTCGCGGGTTCAGTCACCGGAGGCTATGTGTTTCCCCAGTTCCTCGCTTCATACGACGGTGTCATGTCAATGACTATGATCGCCAGGATGCTGGACACGTCCGGCCGGGATCTCGACAGTGTCGTCGATGCGCTTCCGGCATTTCACAAGATCGAGGAGGATGTGTTCTGTCCTGTGAAGCGCAAGGGCGCAGTAATGCGGGCGGTCACCGAGGCGACACAGGAGATGGATCCGGATCTCACCGAGGGTGTGAGGGTGCAGGATGGCGGGGGCTGGGTCCTCATACTCCCGCACATGAGTGAGCCCCACGTCACCGTTACCGCCGAGGGTCCTGATACGGAGTCGATGACGGCGATATCCAAG
Source organism: Actinobacteria bacterium UBA3086 (assembly GCA_002367305.1). Lineage (GTDB taxonomy): Bacteria > Actinomycetota > Coriobacteriia > Anaerosomatales > UBA3086 > UBA3086. The sequence goes on from DFBG01000054.1 coordinate 3,514, forward strand.
CGATGGATTGAGCTCGTAAGGAATGCCGCAACCGTGTAGTAACGACTCGTCAACAGGAGCTCAATACCTTACGAAACCCCTCCTGACCTGCTATAATTCGCAACTCATAGACACTGCCACAGCTGGGTGTTCCTGAATGAAGAATCCTCTCCGTCAACCGGCGCTCGTAGTCGTCATAGGCATACTCGGGTTCATGCTGGCCATGGCCTTCAATACGACGACGCGCCTGCAAGGTGCTCAGCCGGAGAGGGCGTCGGATCTCGCTTCGGTCGTCCAAGACATGGAGGCGCAGCGTGACAGTCTCGAGATCCGGCTCGCCGGACTTCGCGATGAAGTGACGGCGCTCGAAGAGATCGCCGCCACTGAACAGGGCATCCGTGACTCCTTCACCCAGCAGATCGAGGTTGCACGGCTCGCCGCTGGGCTGACTGGGGTCAAAGGCCCGGGGGTATCGGTCGTATTGGGCGACGGGAGCGACGTGATTCCGGGCACCGATCCCAATCTCTACTTGATCCACGACTCCGACATAGCGGCGGTCGTGAACGCGCTCTTCGTCGGAGGGGCGGAGGCGGTCGATGTCAACGGTGAGCGTGTCGTGGCAACGACTCCCATTCGCTGCGCGGGTTCCACGGTGCTCGTGAATGCGCGTCGGCTGGGCGGGCCCTACACCGTGAATGCGGTGGGGGATTCCGATGCCCTCTATGAGTCCGTTGTCGATGATCCGGCTGCTGGACTTCTGTTCGAGGCGTACAGGACCCAGTTCGGGCTCGATGTGAGCGTGACCAGACTGGACGAGGTCGAGGTCTCTGCCTATCGGGGCAGCTTCAGGCCCACGTACGCCGTTCAGGC
>DFBG01000171.1 GCA_002367305.1 Actinobacteria bacterium UBA3086
TAGGGTAGCACGCGTCGAGCTGAGGGGAGAGTGGGCGAGGAGTGCAGGCAGCGACGATGGAATGGCGAAAGCTGCCGAGACCCAGGCGAGCTGCGACCACATGAATCGCCGCATCTCGTCCACAGGGGGCATGGGGACGACGTACTTCCACTATCAGGGTGCCACTGCGAATGTCATCGCTGAGACGGACGACGATGGTGCGATCGTGGCGACGTACGCGTATGACGCGGGCGGTCGTCTCCATTCGATGACGCGGGGTGGCGAGACCTACTACTACCAGGTCAACGCGCACGGGGACGTCGTTGCGCTGACCGATGAGTCCGGCGCGATCGTGAACGAGTACGCCTACGACCCCTACGGGGCATCGATCGGCGCCACCGAGACGGTGGAGAACCCCTACCGCTACGCGAGCTACCGCTATGACGCCGAGACCGACATGTATTACTGCTGGAATCGGTACTATGACTCGGCGACTTACCGCTTTGTCACGGCCGATCTCTATCCTGGGGAGCTTGCGGATCCGGCGTCCATGAATGCGTACGCATATTGTATGGGTAGTCCCATCAACCTGGTTGATCCCCAGGGGCTCTCAGGGTGGGGTCTTGGACTTGCTACACTTTCAGGGGTACTGGCTGCTGCGGCCCTCGTTGCGACCGGCCCTGTTCTGGTGCCTGTGCTGGCTGTGGCAGCCGCTTCGTGTGCCGCTGCAAGCTTCTTTAGCACTGAAAAGGAATTCGCTGACGGTGGCTCACAGAGCGAGCGCGTCGCGGCTCATCTTCTGAACGCGGGAGGCTTCGCTGCTGGCGCGGCTGGGTTCATGGCGGCTCCAGCCGGGGCTGCCTTTGGGAGCACTGTAGCGACACCGTTGGGTGTCTTCTCTTTTCATTGCTCGACTGCCTCAATAGGTATGGAGTGGGCGAAAGCATACGGGGAGGACTAGATTCCAGTGATGAAGATGGGTGAGACCTGAGATGGATCCACTGACACTGAAGTTTGTCGTTGTGACGTCACTTCTATGGGGGGCATTTGGCGCAGGCGCGTTCGGCTACAAGAGGGGGCTGTGCTCGGTCTACACGTGGCTCAAGGCTGTCGTAGTCATGGTCGGAATCTGGGAGATCTCCCTAGCGGTGATCCTGGCCCGCGAGGGTTTTCTGTCTGTGTTCGCCGTGGTAGGCGGGATCGCCATGTTCACGTATGTGTTCTACCTTATTCGCCGAGAGTATCTTCGAGAGCGGCGCAAAGAGGAATTGGACTAGTCGAGTGAGGTCGCCGAATGAGGGGGCCAGACTTGGATCCTGCAACTGCAAGAATCCTGGTCATAACGGGCGTTTTTGTTGTTTCTCTGATCGGTTGGGGACTGAAGACTAAGAGAGATGGCTGGTGGATGCTGTACTTTGGCTGTGCGTTCGAGTTCGCGTGCCTTGTAGTACTTCTGCGGGATGGACCGTTGACACCGGTAATGATCGGAGCCCTCATTGTCGGCCTTGTGGCGTTCTATGTACTTGCTCTCTGCGGCGTGCGTCGACAGCGACGAATAGACTCGGAGCAGGGGCGGCCCTAGCGAGATTGATCCACTTGTTGTCGCTACTCTCGACGCGCCGGAACTGGTCGAGTGGGTGATGACACCAGCGTGTTGCCGTCTGGACTGGCCAACTGCCGCTCGAGATCGACGAAAGCATCAATGAATTCTCTTGCTTCAAATGCGCGATTGCGTCTTCCCACCGTGAGCTGGCTCAGCACTCCGGCCTCCTGCAACTTGGCGATGGCCTGGTTCACTTGAGGCTTGCTACGGCCAAGCAAGGTCGCGGCAGTCTTGACGCTCAAGACGGGTGTGCCCGGAAGTAGACGTATCAGCAGGTCCACCGATGAGCCCCTCCGTGTCGGACCGACTCTCTCGCGCCACGAGGCCTTAATCTCCTGGCAACGTTTCTCGAATGCCTGAGCGTCCTCCGTCGCCCGTGCGCATGCCGCGGCGAATATGCCTACCCATGTATTGAGCCCTTCGTGAGCCGCCCCTCCGTCAGAGGGGCCAATGTACCGATACGCCGTCAGACCGCCAATGTAGTCGCTCGCGCGTGTCGCAAGCACGAGCGAGATGGGGGGCTGGACGTTTCGGGAGAGACCCCGACGCCGTAGTATCAGGTGAACCAGGGCCCGTCCAGTTCGTCCGTTTCCGTCCACGAAGGGGTGAATGGTTTCGAACTGCGCGTGGACCAGGGCTGCCTGAACCACTGCCGGTAGAGAGTCTCCGTTGCAGAACTCCGCAAGGTCATCGAGGAGATCACAAACCGCGTCCGGAGGCGGCGGCACGAAGGCGGCGCTGCACGGGTTGTAGGCGCTGCCGCCAATCCAGTTCTGAACCTCGCGAATCTGCCCGGCGTGCTCCTTCAGGGCGGTATTGGCAAGGAGGCATCGGTGAATCTCGACGATAGTCTCTCGCGTGATGATGGTGTCCTGCTCAGCTACGTCGAGTGCTTCTCCCATGGCATCGATGTTGCCGAGTACTTCCTCAGCCGTGATGTCGGTCGATGCTTCGCCCATCTGTCTGGCAGCTTCTGCGCGCAGCAGACGTCGCGGGCCAACTTCGAGCCCTTCGATCTTCGACGAGGCTACACATTCGGCACGAAGCAGCAGGCGCGCGAGGGCCTCAGTGTCGGTCAGCGCGGTCGCCTGAGCGTCGAGTCTTGCGATCGCGGTCTCGGCGTCGGCAACGTCGGCCGCCACCTCGCCAGCGAGGGTGACATCGCGTGACACAAGCGGGTCGGGCAGATACGCGTCGTATTCACAAGAGCGCCGATCGGCCCGCAGAACGCCCGATATGGCTTCCGATATCCATCGACTTCGCTTCAGTGTTGCCATTACCATCACCTCTTCATAGTTAGGGTTATACGATAAACCTAACTATACGGTCAAGCCAGTAAGGGTTAGGCAGGCGTGATCGAGGACCGGAAAAGGGGTGATTGCTCGCCTTCGCTGGCTCCACGCTCAGGGTTCGCGTCCGAAGTCGCCTCAACGCTTTCGTGCGAATGAGTAGCTTTCTGTGGGACTGAAACGGACGAGGTTGGCGAATCGGTACTCCGACCTACAATCGAAACACGGTATCGCCTACAATGACGGCGTACCGTCGCGCCCTCGCAGCACACACCGTTCCCGGGCCGCGGTCGCATCATGGCCGCATTTCAACTCCCGGAAAGGAGCGAGCTGTCGTGTCTCGTCCGCAGGGTCTCCGCCCGGATTCGCAGGGCAAAGTTCGTGACATCTACGATCTCGGCGACAAGCTTCTGCTTGTGGCCTCGGATCGTCTGAGTGCATTCGACGTGGTGCTCGACGAGCCCATCCCGTACAAGGGCGAGGTGCTCACCCGAGTCTCACGCTTCTGGTTCGATCTTTTGGCCGACGTGACGGCCAACCACCTGATCTCCGCCGACGTGGCCGATCTCCCTGCGGAGTTCCAGTCCCATGCCGACTACCTGCGTGGTCGTTTCATGCTGGTCAAGAAGGCGGAAGTCTTCCCGGTCGAGTGCATCGTGCGCGGCTATCTGGCGGGTTCCGGTCTCAAGGAGTATCAGGCGCAGGGCACCGTTTGCGGCATCAAGCTGCCGGAAGGTCTCGTGGACTCGAGCAAGCTCGACGAGCCGATCTTCACGCCGTCGACCAAGGCCGAGATCGGTGATCACGACGAGAACGTCAGCTTCGAGCGCATGGTGGAGATCATCGGCGCCGACTACGCGAACAAGCTTCGCGACATCTCTCTTTCCGTCTACACTGCGGCGCGCGACTACGCCGCCGAGCACGGTATCATCCTCGCAGACACCAAGTTCGAATTCGGCCTGGTCGACGGCGAGATCATTCTGATCGACGAGGTTCTCACCCCTGACTCCAGCCGTTTCTGGCCGGCCGATCTCTGGGAGCCGGGTCACGCGCAGCCCAGCTTTGACAAGCAGTTCGTGCGCGACTGGCTCGCCAAGACGGACTGGGACAAGAATCCGCCTGCGCCCTCGCTTCCCGACGATATCGTCGCGGCAACGAGTGGACGCTACATCCAGGCCTATGAACTCCTCACAGGCCGCGACTTCACTCCGGAAGGGGACTGAAGCGATCATGTCACGACGGAATCCCACCAATGAGCGGTACAAGAAAGACAGCGCAGGTCACACGCGCAAGAGCGCAGCCAGTGCCAAGCCCAAGCGCGACGTCGGCGAGCGCACCACGGACAAGCAGCGCAAGAAGACCGGCATCGTCGAGAGCGGCAAGAAGCGCTCGAGCAAGAAGATCTTTGAGCCTCTGCCCACTTCGCCCGAGATGAAGAAGTGGCGCATGATCTGGTGGGCCTACATCTTAGGTTCGCTTCTTCTCATCGCCGCCTCGCAGCTCACGCGAGATATCGATTGGGGCATCGGCAATTTCCCCATCTCCACGATTCTCGTGACGATCGCCTACGCGAGCATCTTCACCGCGCTTTACATCGACTTCTTCAAGATCCGCCGTCTGCGCAAGGAGATGCTCGACGCCCGCAACAAGGGCAAGTCCTCCAAGAAGGCCAAGGACGTCGACAAGAGCGCCGTTGACGAGAAATCCGGCCAGGACGCGAAGGGTTCGTCGGCAGGTAAGAAGAAGAACAAGAAGTAGATACCGACGTCGAGGAAAGGACGCGGAGACCTTATGGCCCGATATGAGATATACGTCACGTACAAGCAGGGCATCTTCGACCCGCCCGGTGCAACCGCCGAACACGCGCTCGCCAACCTGGGCTACGAGGGCGTCGAGAGCGTCAAGATAGGCAAGTTCATCCAGCTCGAGGCCGATTCCGGCATCGATAAGGTGCGCGAGATGTGCGACCGCCTTCTCGCCAATCCCGTGATCGAGGACTATCGTATCGAGCTCGCCGAGGAGGCATAGGTATGCGCTTCGGCGTCGTCATCTTCCCCGGCTCCAACTGTGAGCAGGACGTTGTCCA
>DFBG01000105.1:0-10460 GCA_002367305.1 Actinobacteria bacterium UBA3086
GTCTTGCCGAATCACCCCGCTGCTGTGGTATCATTCTCGCTCGTGCGGCTCCGCCGCCATGAACTGAACACTTGCACGCGCGTGGCGCGCGTCGAAAGGAGCACCACAATGGCAGTACCCAAGAGGAAAACCTCACGCACCGTCCGCGATATGCGTCGTGCGAACCACAAGATCGAGGCGCCGGCCAAGTCCGTGTGCCCTCAGTGCCATCAGCCCAAGCTTCCGCATCGAGTATGTCCCGAGTGCGGGTACTACAATGGCAAAGAGGTCATCGAGACCGATTAGCCGAAACGTGCATCATCACAACGCCCGCCAATCGGCGGGCGTTGTTCGTTTGATTCCAAGGGGGAGGCAAGCGACAAGGTGTTGGACGGGTTCTTTTCACCTCAGTCGGTCGTCGTCATCGGCGCCGCGCGTGACCACGCCAAGGTGGGGCATCACGTATTCGCGAACCTGATCGATGGTGGCTTCGCGGGTGTGGTGTACCCGGTCAACCCCAAAGCCGATGAGATAGACGGGCATCGATGCTACTCATCGGTCGGCGAACTTCCTGAACCTGTTGACCTCGCCGTCGTGGTTGTACCTGCGCGATTCGTGGCCGCCACCATCGACCAATGTGCCGCAGCCGGAATACACTCCGTCATCGTCATCTCCGCTGGTTTCAAGGAGGCTGGGCCTGACGGCGGTGCCATGGAGCGTGAACTCATCTCCCACGCACGAGCCGGTGGTGTCCGTGTTCTCGGTCCCAACTGTCTCGGCCTCATCTCGACGCCATCGTCACTCAACGCCTCGTTCGCCTCATCCATGCCACCGCGCGGACATATCGGGTTCATGTCACAGTCTGGCGCTCTAGGTACAGCGATCCTCGATTGGGCCACGGGCGAGGGGATTGGGCTGTCCCACTTCGTTTCCCTTGGCAATAAGGCTGATCTCACCGAGACCGACCTGGCCGATGCATGGCGCGTCGACCCCGAGACCCGTGTCGTGGTGGCGTATCTGGAGTCCGTGAGCAACGGCCAGGACTTTGTTCGCGCAGCGACTGAGCTCAGTGCAGAGAAGCCGCTCATCGTTCTCAAATCCGGTGGTTCGGATGCAGGCGCGCGTGCGGTCTCCTCTCACACAGGTAGTCTTGCCGGATCCGAGACGGCATACAATGCCGCATTCCGAAAAGCGGGAGTCATCCGGGCACAGTCAGTGCAGGAACTGTTCGATCTGGCCACCGGCTTCTCACTTCAGCCCACGCCTGTGGGACCCGGAGTTGCCATTCTCACCAATGCGGGCGGCCCCGCGGTGATGGCGACTGACGCATGCGAACGCGCAGGCGTCGTGATCGCATCTCTTGAGCACGAAACGATCGATCTGCTACGTGAGGCATTACCTGCGGCTGCGGCGCTCTACAATCCAGTGGACATCCTCGGCGATGCCCCTGCTAAGCGCTACAAGGACGCTGCCGCGGCTCTGTATGCCGATCCCAACGTACGAGCCGTTCTGGCGATCTTGACGCCTCAGGCGACGACTGAACCGGTTGAGACCGCACACGCGCTGGTCCAAGCGGCCCGAGAGAGCGGTATCACGACTGTCGCGTGTTTCATGGGTCACGACAGTGTTGAAGAGGCGTGGGGCGTTCTGCGGTCAGGCGGAATTCCCGTGTACACGTTCCCCGAGCGCGCGGTGGCCACTCTCGCTGCAATGGAGCGACATCGCGAGAGATTGCTCAAGTCCGTCGACACCCCTCGCGCTATCCCGGTCGATGCCGACGTTGTCAGGGCTCATATCGATGAGGCCCGCGCAGCCGGTAGGGCGTTCATCGCCGAAGAGCGCGCCGCCGATATTGCACAAGCCTACGGCATCTCCGTTCCCCCAGGAGGGCTTGCTCGCAACCTTGAGGCTGCTCTTTCCTGCGCTGAGGAAGTCGGCTATCCCGTAGTGATGAAAATCGCGAGTCCTGACATCCTCCATAAGAGCGATGTTGGCGGTCTGCGCGTGGGAATCGCCACGCCCGATGAACTAGAAACTGCATACGATGACGTGATGTCGAAGTCGCGGTCCCGGATGCCCGACGCGGTCATCTGGGGTGTGCAGATACAGAAGATGGTCAGAGCCGGTCGTGAGGTGATCATCGGAGTGGATCGTGATCCTCAGTTCGGACCGATGCTCATGTTCGGCCTCGGTGGCATCTACGTTGAGGTCATGAAGGACGTCACATTCAGGCTGTGTCCGGTGGGTCCGCGAGAGGCTCGCAACATGCTTCGCGATATCCGGTCGTTCGGCCTGCTCAGGGGCGCGCGGGGTCAGCGGCCCGCAGATCTGGACGCGGTGGTCGACGTCATCGAGCGCATATCGCGACTCGTCACGGACTTCCCTGAGATCATCGAGCTCGACATCAACCCGCTCATTGTCGGCGACGCCGGTCACGGTGCCATCGCCGCAGACATACGCATCGGTATCGGAGGCTGATATGAACACGATAATGATCGCATCGACCACGGCGTATTCCGGAAAGAGCGGCATCTGTCTCGCCATGCTCAAGGAACTCGCTGATGCGGGACACGACGTCGCTTACTTCAAGCCCTTTGGCACCATGCCCGTCATGATCGACGATGTGCAGACCGATGAGGATGCCGTCTACCTCAGAGAGCAGGCCACCGTCAAAGCCTCACTGGCTGACGTCTGTCCCGTGGTTCGCTCACGCCGACTGCTCGAGGATGTTCTCTCCGGTCGCGCCGAGAATCTTGGCGATGTGGTCTCGGAATCCTTTGAGCGCGTGAGCGCTGCTGCGGACACCGTGGTCGTCGAGGGCCCCAGTGATATCGACCAGGGCCGTACGGCAGGTCTCTCACTCTGCGATCTCGCCGGCCGTCTCGACGCCAAGGTGCTACTGGTGCACAAGCCGGTGGCGGAGGATCTTCCCGATGAGATACTGTTCGTCGCCGACTGCTTGGGCGATCGCCTCGCGGGTATCGTGTTCAACGCGGTAAGAGAGTCCGTTCAAGACTTCTACGCAGGTCCCGTCACTGATTTTCTCGAGAACGCCGGGGTGCGCGTCTTTGGGGTCATTGATCACGATCCGTTGCTCTCATCGGCTTCCGTACATGAGATCGTGGACGCCCTGAGTGGCACAGTCCTTTGCGCCGATGAAAAACTCGACGCAGCAGTAGAGACGTTCATGGTCGGTGCCATGGGGCAAGACAAGGCACTGCGCTTCTTCAGGCGCAAGAATCACAAGGCTGTCATAACCGGTGGGGATAGAGCCGACGTACAGCTCGCGGCCTTGGAAACGGATACGCGCTGCATTATTCTCACCGGTAACCTGCCGCCGAGCTCGCTCGTACTCTCACGTGCCGAGGAGTTGGGTGTGCCCATGGTGCTCGTGGGCATGGACACGCTCTCTGCAGTCGAGAAGATGGAGGCGCTGCTCGGTCGGATAAGGCTCCATGATCCGGTCAAGGCTGATAGAATACGCGCGATGTTCGCTGCGGCGGTCAACACCGACGAAGTACTCGCTTCTCTGCGGTGACCCTTCGATCCCAAGGAACTCATACACATGACTGACATTAGAACCGTGACCGTATGTGTTGATGCTATGGGCGGAGATCATGCGCCTGCAACTATCCTTGACGGGGTACGCGAAGCACTCGCGGCGGATGCCGCCCTACAGGTCATCATCACCGGTGACGAGAGCGTGGTCGGGCCATTCGCGGCTCTCCACGAGCGCTGCATCGCGCATCCCACCACGGAAGTCATCGGCATGGATGAGCATCCGGCCAAGGCGGTGCGGTCCAAGAAGGACTCTTCAATCGTCGTCGGTTGTCGGCTTGTGAAAGAGGGCAGGGCCCAGGCGTTCTTCTCGGCAGGTTCCACGGGCGGGGCCATGGCTGCCGCCACACTGGGGATGGGACGGATCAAGGGTGTATCCCGTCCTGCGATCGCGACCGTCATTCCCACATCCGCTCACCCGCTCGTGCTGCTCGACGTGGGTGCTAACGCTGACGTGAAGGTTGAGAATCTCGTTCAGTTCGCCCACATGGGTGCGGCGTATGCCCGCATCATTCTGGAGATCGCAGAGCCTCGCGTTGCCCTGCTCAACATAGGCGAGGAGCCGACCAAGGGATCCGTCCTGGCTCAAGAGGCACATGCTGCCATGGCGGTGGAGGTACCCGGTTTCATCGGCAATGCCGAGGGTCGGGACGTCACAACGGGCACGGCTGATGTCATTGTGACCGACGGGTTCACCGGAAACGTCGCTCTCAAGCTCCTCGAGGGTACGTCCAAGAGCCTCATGGGTCAGATTCGTGATGCCATGACCTCTTCGCTCAAGAACAAGCTTGCGGCCGCGGTGCTCAAGCCGTCACTCAAACTTCTAAAGGAGAAGCTCGACCCAGACGCCTACGGCGGGGCACCCCTGCTGGGCGTGAAAGGTGTCTGCATCATCGGACACGGTAGTTCAGGTGCTCGAGCGGTGTCATCGGCCATTCGAGTCGCCACACAGGCCGTGCGCGGTGGACTCGCCGACGAGATCGCGGCGGCGGTTACCGCCGAAGAGTAAGCTGGTTTGACCGTATGAGTGGTACGTGTACACTACTCGGACGCTATTGGGCCACCCGACCGATCTAGGAGACCCGTCTGCATGTCACGTCACGCCGCAATAACGGGCATAGGCTCCTATCTGCCTGAGACCGTGCTGACCAACGCCGAACTCGAGCGTATGGTCGACACTTCTGATGAGTGGATCACCACGCGTACAGGTATCAAGGAGCGCCGACTTGCCGGTGACGGCGAGGCGACGTCGCACCTTGGTGCACGCGCTGGCGTCCGAGCATTGAAAGACGCTGGCCTCGCGGCTGACACGATCGACCTGTTGGTCGTCGGCACGTCGAGTGCGGACCACGTGTTCCCCTCTGCAGCATGCTTGATCCAAGACCAACTCGGCCTGACCTGCTCCGCACATGACGTGAACGCTGCGTGCACAAGCTTCATCTACGCGCTCCAGACTGGCGTCACTGCGATCGAGTCAGGACGCGCTCAGCGCGTTCTCGTGATCGGGGCGGACACACTCTCACGATTCACCGATTTCACCGACCGCGGCACCTGCATCCTGTTTGGCGACGGTGCTGGGGCAGTGGTACTTGAGGCCTCTGACGAGCCCGGCGTCATGGGCATCGTGATGGGGTCCGACGGAAGCGGCAAGGATATGCTCACGATTCCTGCCGGCGGCTCGGCGATGCCTGTCACTCCCGAGGCTCTCGCCGCGCACGAGCAGTTCATCAAGATGGTGGGCACTGATGTGTTCAAGTTCGCACTCAAGATCATCCCCGCCGTGACCACTCAGGCACTCGAGGCATCGGACATGACGATCGATGATCTTGACTGGCTGATTCCTCATCAGGCGAATCAGCGCATCATCACTGCGGCGGCCGATCGTCTGGGTATGTCAGAGGATCAAGTCATCTCAAACGTTGAATACACGGGGAACACATCCTCAGGCTCGATACCGCTCGCTTTGGACGACCTGTATACTAGCGGGCGAATCACCCGAGGCGACACACTCGCATTCGTAGGATTCGGCGCTGGCCTCACGTGGGGCGCCGCCATCGTCCGTTGGACGAAGACGACACCGAACAAGGAGGCACTCTGATGACCCTCAAGACGCGGCTGACCGAGCTGCTTGAGATTGAGCATCCGATCATCCAAGGTGGAATGGCTTGGACCGCTACCGCTGAGCTGGCGGGCGCGGTGAGCAACGCCGGTGGCTTTGGCATCATCGGTGCGGGTCACATGCCCACCGCACTTCTGCGCGAGCAGATCCATCTGGCCAAGGAGCTCACGGACAAGCCTTTCGGCGTGAATCTCATGCTGCTCACTCCTCACATCGACGAGATCGTCGAAATGGTTCTCGAGGAGAAGGTCCATGCAGTCACCACCGGTGCGGGTAACCCCGGCAAGTACATGAGCGCGCTGCAGGACCGAGGTATCAAGGTTCTTCCCATCGCCCCCAGTGTTGCGCTCGCGAAGCGGCTCGAGGCCGCAGGCGCTGACGCGATCATAGGTGAGGGCATGGAGGCCGGTGGTCACATCGGTGACCTCACGACCATGGTGCTCACACCACAACTCGTTGATGCGGTCGAGATCCCCGTCGTTGCAGCCGGCGGCATCGCCGACGGACGAGGCGTCGTGGCTGCGTTCGCACTCGGCGCTGAAGGTGTGCAGATCGGAACGCGATTCATGTGCGCCGAGGAGTGCACCATTCACGAGGACGTCAAGGCGCGCATCCTCAAAGCGAAGGATCGCGATACCGTGGTCACCGGTCGATCGACCGGTCATCCCGTGCGCGTACTCAAGAACAAACTCTCCAAGCAGATCATGGCGCTCGATCTCGAGAATCGACCGGAAGAGATCGAGGCACTCGGTGCAGGCAAGTTGGCCAACTGCATGTGCAGAGGCGACGTCGATGAGGGAAGCCTCATGGCCGGACAGTGCGCGTCCATGATCGACTCGATCATGCCGGCCCAAGAGATCATCGCGACCATCCTCGCTGAAGCTGAATCCGTTATGCGGGCGATGCCCGGTCGGATAGGATAGGCCGCGCATATGAGTACACGTACTGCAATCGTATTCCCCGGACAGGGGTCTCAGCGTCCAGGAATGTTCGACACAGTTCCTGAGCATGACTCAATAGATCGCTTGCTCGACGCCGCAGAAGCACTCTCTGACATGAATCTCAGGCGCATCGCCGCCGACGGAAGTGCAGAAGAACTCACCGATACCCGAGCGGCGCAACCTCTCTTGTATCTCGTGGATTGGGTGTGGGGCGTCACGCTTCTCGAGTCTGGTCTCGAACCGGTTGCTCTCGCCGGTCACTCGCTCGGAGAACTGGCCGCTCTTGCAGTTGCCGAAGTCTTCTCTGTTGAGGCTGGTCTCGAGCTGGTTGTTGAACGATCGAAACTCATGTCCGCGACAGTGAAGACCACGCCTGGCTCAATGGCCGCAGTTCTTGGCATGTCATCTACCGCTATTGCTGAGGTCATGAACACCATTGAAGGTGTATGGATCGCCAACGACAACGCTCCAGGTCAGGTCGTCATCTCCGGAACGAAGGATGGCGTGGCGTCCGCCACCAAAGCACTCACTGATTCTGGTGCGAGACGTATCGTTCCGCTGCCTGTGGCGGGCCCCTTTCATTCGCCGTTGATGGAGCCTGCACAATCCGCGTTCGCTGATCTTCTGGCGCAGGCAGAGTTCCGCACACCTGCTATACCGGTCATCCAAAATACCGAGCCGGAGCCGTCATCGGATCCGGATCTCATCAAGCAGCGACTGGCGGCACAGATCACCGCGCCCGTGCGCTGGACCGAGACAATGGCTGCGCTCGCCGCCGACGGCCCGATCACGCTTATTGAGTCCGGTCCTGGAGCGGTTCTCAAAGGCCTTGCGCGCAAGATGGACGACATCACCGTTCTCACGGTTGAGTCAACAGGACTGGAAGCTATCGTGGAGGAGGTAGTCTGATGCCCGATCTCAAGGGATCCACCGTACTCGTCACAGGCGCGTCTCGAGGTATCGGAGCCGCTGTCGCCCTCCATATGGGGAAGCTTGGTGCCAACGTCGCGGTCAACTACGCCGGTAGTGAATCAGCCGCTCTCGAGGTGGCTCAAACCATTCGAGACGGTGGTGGTGATGCTGAGGTCTTCCAGGCCGATATCACCGACTCGGCATCCTGCACTGCTCTCGTGGGTGCAGTCGTCGAGCGATTTGGATCGCTCGATGTCGTGGTCAACAATGCCGGCATCGCTCGAGACGGCCTGCTCGTCCGTATGTCCGATGAGGATTGGGACGCCGTAATCCGTACGAATCTCACGGGCGTGTTCTCCATCACCCGAGCGGCGGGCAAGGTCATGATGAAGGCGCGTGCAGGCTCTATCATCAACATCTCCTCGGTCATCGGGCTGGTCGGAAATGCCGGACAGTCCAACTATGCTGCGGCAAAGGCCGGCGTCATCGGATTCACCAAATCGGTAGCGCGCGAACTCGCCCCTCGAGGGGTCAGAGTCAACGCGGTCGCTCCCGGATTCATTGAGACCGATATGACAGCAGAACTGCCCGAGAAGGTCCGCGAGGCCGCCCGTGGCCAGATCGCTCTCAAGTCATTCGGCACCCCCGAGGACGTGGCCTCCGCGGTCGCATTCCTCGCTTCGGACGATGCCCGATATATCACCGGTCAGACTCTGGCAGTCGACGGAGGCATGACGTTCGTCTAAAGTGCGCTCAAACGATCCGAACGGAATGAACGGGAGGAGGTGTTCGTACATGGAGCATGACGAGATCCTTGAGAAGGTCAAGGAGGTCATCGTCGACCAGCTGAACGTCGAGGACAACGATGTCGTCGAGGAGGCTTCTTTTGTTGACGACCTCGGCGCCGATTCACTCGACATAGTCGAGCTGGTCATGGCACTGGAGGAGAGCTTTGGTGTTTCGATTCCTGATGAGGAAGCCGAAGCCATCAAGACAGTTGGCAACGCAGTCGCATACATCACTGCCAACGCCGAGTAACACCTGCGAATTGACCGGCCCGGCGATTCAGAATGATGAGACGCCGGGCCGTTTCGCACACCCTAGCGGGACTTCGCAACGAGCTGGAATGACCAAGGAGAAGTCAATGAACATGCCCACACTGACAATCGGAAACCGAACAGCGCGTCTGCCGATCGTTCAGGGTGGCATGGCAGTGCGCATCTCGCTCGCTCCCTTGGCTGCAGCAGTCGCCGAATCAGGCGGGATCGGACTTATCGCCGGTTCGGGACTGGAGCCGAAGGAACTGGCCGAACAGATCCGGACTGCGAAATCTCAGACCAGCGGCGTCATCGGCGTGAACATCATGGTGGCCGTGAGCAACTTCAAGGAGCTCATGGAGTCAGCCATCAGCGCGGGCACCGACCTCATTGTTGCCGGGGCCGGATTCTCCAGAGATATATTTGCCGCAGGCAAGAACGCGGGGGTGCCCATCGTTCCCATAGTGGGATCCGTGCGCGTCGCCAAACTGGCTGAGCGCTTCGGTGCTACTGCGGTGGTCGTTGAGGGCTTTGAGGCCGGCGGGCACCTTGGCACGGATCGCCCCATGCTCGACATTCTTCCCGAGATCATCGAGGCCGTGGACATCCCGGTCATAGGAGCCGGGGGAGTCGTTACCGGCTCGGACATCAAGAGAGTCCTCGGTATGGGTGCCGCAGGCGTTCAGATGGGATCCAGATTCGCGGCAACAAAGGAATCCTCAGCACCGGAGGATTTCAAGCAGATGTACGTGGACGCCACTCCAGAGGATATGGTCCTCATCCAGAGTCCGGTCGGACTGCCCGGCCGAGCACTGCGTAACGCATTCTCGGATAGGCACGTCGCAGGCGATAATCCCAAGATCAAGCGCTGCACCTCCTGCCTCAAGAAATGTGGCAAGGAGTTCTGCATCATGGATACGCTCGTTCGTGCCCAGAAGGGCGATGTCACACACGGGCTCGTATTCGCCGGCGATTCAGCCGTGCGGATCAAGGACATACCCACAGTGAGAGAGTTGATGGATCGCCTCGTATCGGAATGGTCTCTCGCTACCGAAGGAGCATCGGCATGAGAAGAGTGGCTATCACAGGACTCGGCGTCGTAGCACCCGTCGGCATAGGTGTTGACGCCTTCTGGGACTCCCTCGCGCATGGTAGATCAGGCATTGGCCCAATTGAGCATTTCGATGCCTCTGAATATGCAACCCGTATCGCCGGGTACGTTTCCGATTTTGACCCGACGATTTCCATAGACAAGAAGGAAGCCCGACGCATGTCGCGTTTCCAGCAGTTCGCTGTCGTCGCTGCTGATGAAGCAGTGGCGGACGCGGGTCTCGAGTTCGACGAGGAGGAGGCCGACCGTGTCGGCGTCATCGTCGGCTCGGGCGTCGGCGGGCTCGGATTCATGGAGGATCAGCACGCAATACTCTTGGAGCGTGGCCCTCGCCGCATCAGCCCCTTCCTGGTGCCCATGATGATCACAGACCTCGCTGCAGGGCATATCTCGATCCGTCATGGCGCCAAAGGCATCAACTACTCACCGGTGTCTGCTTGTGCCACAGGCTCGCACGCCATAGGCGAGGCCACCGAGGCGATCGCTCGTGGGAGCGCCGACGTGATAATCGCCGGCGGTTTCGACTCGGGAGTCACCCCCCTCGGCGTCGCGGGCTTCGCGGCCGCACGGGCAATGTCGACTCGGAACGACGATCCTCTGCACGCATCGCGCCCATTCGACCTTGATCGTGACGGGTTCGTCATAGCAGAAGGCGGTGCGGTCGTTGTTCTCGAAGAGTGGGGTCGTGCCACGGCGCGTGGCGCACGCATCTACGGTGAACTCTCCGGGTACGGCGCAAGTGCCGATGCGTATCACATCACCTCTCCTGAGCCCACGGGCGACGGAGCCGCACGTGCGATGAG
>DFBG01000105.1:10572-16937 GCA_002367305.1 Actinobacteria bacterium UBA3086
GGCTCCGACGCACCTCCGGTCTCCTCGACCAAATCGATGACAGGTCATCTGCTGGGTGGTGCAGGGGCGATCGAAGCGGTTGCTTGCACGCTGGCGCTCAATCACGGGCTACTGCCGCCAACCATCAACTTGGAGAACCCGGATCCTGCATGCGACCTCGACTACGTGCCCAACATGGCCCGCGAAGTGAAAGTGAACGCCGTTATGAGCAACTCGTTCGGTTTCGGCGGCCATAACGCCACCCTGATCATCTCGCGAGGCTGATGAGATCTTGTCGGACACATGTGACATCCTGTCGCCAGCAGCCCTGAAACGCCTGAGCCTTGCCGAGGAGATACTCGGTTACATCTTCGTTGATAAGTCATATCTGCGCGAAGCTCTCACTCACCCGTCGTATGCCGGAGAGCACCCGGGCAACTGCATGTACGAGCGACTCGAGTTCCTCGGCGATGCGGTGCTGGATCTCATTGTTGTAGAAGAAGTCTTTCGGCGTTTCCCTGAACTGCCCGAGGGAGATATGACCAAGATCAAGATCGCAGTCGTCTCCGGCACCACTCTGAGCGCAGTTGCGGGCGAACTCGGGCTCGACCGGGCGATCTTCGTAGGGGAGTCAGAGCGGGGAACCGACGGTAGGGGAATGATCAGTGCCCTGGAGAACACGCTCGAGGCACTGCTGGGCGCCATATATCTCGACTCCGACATTGAATCCGCGCGATCCGTCGCGCTGCACCTCCTCGGCCACTTGATCGATCCACGTTCCGCGTCCGCGTTCGATCACCCCAAGTCACGTTTGCAGGAAATGGCGCAGGCACAAGGACACTCACCCGTATACGACATCACCGGGGAGTCCGGTCCGCCGCACGACAGATCGTTCACGGCAGAGGTTCGCATCAACGGTCGCTTGTTAGGGAGAGGCGATGGCCGAACCAAGAAGGCAGCTGAGATGTCTGCAGCCAAACAGGCGGTCGACGGCCTCGACGCTGACTGAACCTCGGCCCGGCTCCTGCCCGTTTCCGCACCTCCTTCTGCGTACGCTGTGGTAAAATCCACCCGGTTCGTGCGTCCTGCTCGAGCCGACATGTGACCACCCTTCACTACCCGTTGGAGAATGATTTCTTGTACCTCAAATCGCTGGTACTCAAAGGGTTCAAATCCTTCGCCGATAGAACGGTGATGGCTGTTGAGCCGGGTGTTGCAGTCATCGTCGGACCCAACGGTTCGGGTAAATCCAATATCTCCGACGCGGTGCTCTGGGTTCTGGGCGAGCAGTCGGCAAAGTCGCTTCGTGGCCAGGCCATGGAGGACGTCATCTTCGCTGGATCGTCAGCGAGACAGGCTGTCGGCGTCGCCGAGGTCGACCTCGTGCTTGATAACTCGGACGGAACGTTGCCGCTTGAGTTCCACGAGGTCACGATCACGCGCCGCATGTTCCGCAACGGCGAATCCGAATACCTCATCAACCAGTCACCCTGTCGGCTCATGGACATCCATGAACTACTTCATGACTCGGGCATGGGACGAGATACTCATTCGATCATCAGTCAGGGCCGTCTGGACGAG
This sequence comes from Actinobacteria bacterium UBA3086, assembly GCA_002367305.1. Taxonomy (GTDB): domain Bacteria; phylum Actinomycetota; class Coriobacteriia; order Anaerosomatales; family UBA3086; genus UBA3086. The sequence goes on from DFBG01000105.1 coordinate 12,133, forward strand.
GTGCTGAACTCTCGCCCTGAGGAGCGCCGCGCCCTGATTGAAGAGGCAGCCGGTGTTCTCAAGCACAAGAAGCGCAAGGAGCGTGCGCTCCGCAAACTTCGCAACATGGACGCCCATCTTGAGCGCGTCAAGGACATCGTCACCGAGATCGATCGTCAACTGAGGCCACTCCGGAAACAGGCGGACCGCGCCACCGAGCATGCGGGGATCACGGGAAACCTCAAGGAGCTCGAGGTCTCACTCGCAGTCGACGATCTCAGAGTCCTGCAAACCGGTTGGGACGGAGTGCTCAAGCGCGAGAAGGAGCAGGACGCAGAGCTCGAACTACTTCGCTATCGTCTCAAGGAGAAAGAGAACGAACTGGGCAAGTTCCAGTCGGTTCTTGAGGAGAAGGGCCTCTTCGTCGGAGACCTTTCCGAGCAGAGGCGCCGACTCCAGTCCACCCTGGAACGGATCAACTCCGGGCTTCTGCTACTTGAGGAAAAGGGCAAGAACCTTGTCGATCGTCTGAGCGACCTGCGCGCCAAGCTGCATCACAATCAGACTCGCGCTGCTGCACGCACCGCCGAGATCGAGCGATTGAGTGAGTTGCGGTCGGAGACCGACTCGCAGCTCAAGGCCCGTTATGCGCAGCTTTCGGAGTTGCGTCGTGAGGCCGAGAGCGGACGAAAGGAACGTCTGGGAGCCGACGAGGAGCTCGCACGCATCAATGGTGACATGCGTCGCGTTCGCAAGGAGACGGAGAATGCGCGATCTGAGCTGTCTCGTTTGGAGCACGCACTCTCCGCATTCAAACTCGAAGAAGACCTTCTTGGGGATCGGGCGTCCGGCATCAAGGAGCAGAGGACTGCGGTGCAGTCCACACTCTCCGCTCGTCGCACACGCCTGGAGCAACTCGAAGCATCGCTCACTCATACGCGGAAGCAGATGTCTCTTGCTGACTCCGATGTGGACAAGCGCGTTCGGGTACTGGACTCCCGCAAGCGGGATCTGAATGAACGCCGCGATCAGCTCACCGAGACTCGTGCGGAGATTCGCGGACTTGAAGAGGTCGATCGCGCCTTCGCCGCCGCATCACCCGCATTGGCCTGGGCGCTTTCGAAGCAGCGAGATCTACCTGGCTTCATAGGTCCGCTCACCGAGCACATCAAAGCTTCCCCCGCTCATGAGCAATTGGTTGAGCGACTTCTGGGTGGCGATCTGTTCGCACTGCTTGTTGAGGATTCCCAAGCCGCTGCTATAGTCGCTACAAGCGTACGAGATAACGCCGATGGGGACATCTCGATCGTTCCCGTTGACCGTGTTCCACAGGACACCACGGACGCCTCTGGTGACCGACTGATCGACTTCATCGAGTGTGCCGATCGCACGCGCAACGCGCTTCGCACTCTCATCGGTGATGTGATCCTGGTTGAAGACCTCGATGCGGCCATCGCTGCATCCGTGAAGAACTGCACAGCACGGTTCGTGACACCCGGGGGAGAGGTCGTGTGGCCCTCGGGCAAGATCTCAATCGGACGTCTCGTCGATGACAGCGCGAGCGTGCTTGCGCGTAANNGCAGAATCGGCCACCACGTCGGCAGAAGAGGCACTCTCGGCCGCGCAACAGGACGCATTGGAGCTCGGACAGCGACTGGCCTCGACTACAGGTGAGCACGACTCCCTGCGTGAGGAAGTCGGCCGTCTGGAGCAGACGCTGACAGGCCTGGATGCAGATGCTGACGGGGTCACTGCGCGCTCCGCCGAGATCGCGCAGCGCACCGCAAAGGATCAGCCTGCGGTTGTTACCGTCCAAGAGATCATCGTCCGCGGGGAGCAGGACCTCGAACGCTTTGAAGAAGCTGCGACGGTTGCAGCAGAGACCCGTGACTCACGTTTCCGCGATGAGAGCGCCATCAACGCGCGTCTCTCCACATGCCAGGTCGAGATCGCCACGGTGTCCGAACGTGAAGTCCACCTGAAACGCCAGGCGGCAACCGCTGAAGCCGACCTTCGAGATCTCACGTCGGCCATTGAACAGGCCCTCATGACCGAGGACGCGTTGGAGATCCTTCGATTCCGCGTCCAGCCGGTTCACGATCTCTATGCGGCCCTGCTGGAGCGCGCCGAGTATTGGGCGGTTCGCCTGCGCGACCGCGCCCGTTTCGAGCAGGCCGACTCGGAATCCCTGCGTTCGACGATCCACGACGCCCAGGAAGCTGTGCGCCTCGTTCAAGCGGAGATCGACGACCAGTCATCGACGATGGGTGAGGTCAAGGTCGAGAAGGGACAACTCGAGATCCAAGTCACGGCTGCGGTCGGCCATATCGTCGACGATCTCGGTGTGCCAATCGAGCGTGCGCTTGAGACTGCACCCCTTGAGGATCGACAGAAGACCATGGACGCCGCGCACAGACTCCGCAAGCGCATCGCTAACCTCGGCCCCGTGAACCCGGTCGCCATGCACGAGTTCGAGGCGCTCAAAGAACGTCGTGAGTTCCTCTCGTCGCAGCTGCAGGATCTCGAAGGAAGCCGCAAGGCGCTCCGAAAGGTCATTGCTGCGATCGATCGCAAGATGCGGGATCGCTTCATGGAGACATTCGAGGAGGTGGACCAGCATTTCCAGGAGGTGTTCGCCGTTCTATTCCCCGGTGGCCACTCCGCGCTGCGTCTCACTGATCCGGACAATCCCGAGGAGACCGGCGTCGAGGTGATCGCGCAGCCGAGAGGTAAGAAGCTCGCCAAGATGTCACTCATGTCCGGCGGCGAGAAGTCGCTGACTGCGCTCGCTCTGCTCTTTGCTGTGTACCGCACACGCCCCTGTCCGTTCTACATTCTGGACGAGGTCGAAGCGGCACTCGATGACACCAACTTGCGTCGATTCGTCGGCTTTGTGGATAGCATGAGGCATCACACGCAGTTCGTCGTCGTGACGCATCAGCGCCGCACCATGGAGATGGCTGACATTCTCTACGGAGTCTCCATGCAAGCCGACGGGGTAAGCAAACTCGTGAGCCAACGACTAGAACAGGTCCTCGCGGAGGTTGTGGATGAGTACACCGTGGTATAAGCGTCTTTCGGATGGCATGTCTCGCAGCAGGGACCAACTCTCTGGTCAGTTGAACGTACTCCTGCGTCGCGGCCCCGATCTTGACGACGAGTTCTGGGAAGACCTCGAGGACGCCCTCATCGGATCCGATATGGGAGTCACCGCGGTCACGGATATCGTCGATCGACTGCGTGACTCCGCCGCGCGCAAAGCGTTGGCCGACGCTTCGGAGGTCATCGATCATCTGACCGACGAGATCGCTTCTGAACTCACTCTTGAGAGCGACGACTTCCTCAGCGATAGTCCCGTCACCGTGCTCGTCATCGGTGTGAACGGCACTGGCAAGACCACGACGGTAGGCAAGTTGGCCAAACAGACGGTGGACGAAGGTCGATCGGTCCTACTTGGTTCTGCGGACACCTATCGAGCCGCCGCAATCGAGCAACTTGATGTATGGGCCGAGAGGGCCGGCGTTCCCATCGTGCGACGAGAGCGTGGCTCCGATCCCGCTTCGGTCGCCTTCGAGACCGTCGAGCGCGCATCCATAGAGAAGTCCGATCTCGCGCTCATCGACACCGCCGGACGTCTTCATACATCGCCGGATCTCATGCTCGAGCTCCAGAAGGTCAAGAGAGTAGCTGTCAAGCGCAGCGACGCTCCGGTCAAGATCCTTCTCGTGATGGATGCGACGACCGGACAGAATGGACTCACCCAAGCACGTGAGTTCGACGCGGCAATGGATGTCGACGGGCTCGTCATCACCAAGCTCGACGGCACAGCCAAAGGCGGCATAGCGGTCGCCGTTGCTCGTGAACTGGGTATCCCGATCCTGCGCATCGGCGTGGGGGAGGGCATCGAGGACCTGAGGCCGTTCGATGCCAAGGAGTTCGCAGCCGCGATCACTCGGGGTATCTGATGCCGCACTTCGAGCGCGTCGCTGAAGCCGACCGCGGATTCGGCAATCGTCTCGCCACCCGCCTATTCTTCCCGCTGCTGCTGGTCCTCGCTGTCGTGCTCGTGGTGTTCTTCGTTGTGTTCTGGACAGGAGAGGTCTCTGGCGACTCAATGCTTCCCGGCCTTATGGACGCCGATCTCATGTTGGTGACACGCGGCTACGACCGACCCGCTCGCGGAGACGTCATCGTGATCGATGCGGATTCCTATGAATCTGGTGATGAGGGAATCGTCAAACGCGTTGTGGCGCTTCCCGGAGACGAAATCGTCATCACGGACAGCCGTGCTTACGTCAACGGTGTCGCCGAGTCGGGTTATGATCTCCTGACCCTGCCGGGTTTCCGTGGCAGCGGCACCAACATGCCGGCAGTGGTCGTGCCGGAGGGGTATGTATTCGTTCTGGGAGACAACAGGGCCGTATCGCTCGATAGTCGCTCCCTGGGACCTATTCCGTTGGACCTTGTCCGTGGACGTGCTGTCGCGGTGTTCGCGCCCGTGAATCACATGGGCATGATTGACTGACGCAGCTCATTCCTTCTAGGCTGAGCATTCGCGATCATGGAAGGATTCAGATGTTCCAGAACCTGAGCGACAGGCTCCAATCGATATTCAGTAACCTCACCGGCCGAGGAAAACTCTCCGAGGCCGATGTCGATGCAGCCATGCGTGAGATTCGTATGGCGCTGCTTGAGGCGGACGTGAACTTCAAGGTCGTCAAGGAGTTCGTCGCCGGTGTTCGCGAGCGCGCCATCGGCACTGAGGTCTCGGAATCTCTCACTCCCGGCCAAGCCGTGGTGAAGATCGTACTCGACGAACTCGTGGT
>DFBG01000105.1:16969-19115 GCA_002367305.1 Actinobacteria bacterium UBA3086
GTCGTGATGTTGGTCGGCCTCCAGGGTTCCGGTAAGACGACTGCGTCGGCGAAGCTCGCGAACATGCTTCGCAAGCAGGGCCGTCGACCCATGATGATCGCGTGCGACGTCTATCGTCCCGCTGCCATTGATCAACTGCAGGCCCTTGGGCGCGAGATAGACATTCCCGTGCATCGAGGGGCGGACGGAGACGATCCTGCCGACATAGCTGCGGCCGGGGTGAAGGCCGCGATCGAAGATATGCGCGATGTCGTGATCGTCGACACCGCGGGTCGTCTGCATGTCGACGACGAGATGATGGATGAAGCGGTACGCATCCGAAACGCGGTCAAGCCGGATCAGATACTCATGGTCGTCGACGCAATGACCGGCCAGGACGCCGTCAACGTAGCCAAGGCCTTCGCGGATCGCGTGGACTTTGACGGCGTGATCATGTCCAAGCTCGACGGCGACGCGCGTGGCGGTGCAGCGCTGTCCATTCGTAAAGTGACGGGCAAGCCCATCAAGTTCGCTTCGGTCGGCGAGCGTCTCGATGCCTTGGAAGCCTTTCATCCGGATCGCATGGCACGCCGGATACTGGGCATGGGAGATGTTCTCTCCCTTATCGAGAAGGCCCAAGACACCATGGATGCGAATGAGACTGCAGCCATGGAGGAGCGACTTCGCACATCAGACTTCACACTCGACGAGTTCCTCGCACAACTACAGCAGGTCAAGAAGATGGGCGGGCTGGGCGATATCCTCAAGATGATGCCCGGTGCAGGTCAGATGAAGGAGCTCAAAGACGCTGAGATTGACGACAAGGTGCTCGACCGTACGGAGGCCATCATCAGGTCGATGACCACACGCGAACGGACCAAGCCTTCCATCATCAACGGTTCGCGGCGTGAGCGTATCGCCAAAGGTTCGGGTGTCGAAGTCTCTGACGTCAACAAGCTCATCAAGCAGTTCGAACAGACCCGCAAACTCATGAAGCAGTTTCAGGGACAGAAGGGTAAGAAGGGCAAGCGTCGGAGGGGGAGAGGGATGCCTCCGGGCATGCCTATGCCCTTCTGATTGAGTTTGTCTTTGACCCTACCTGCGGTATGACCTATCATTAGCAATCGTTTTGCGTTCCCGTGGCCTGCAAGATGCGGCCACATGACTCGGAGGTGTACACGTTGGCAGTCAAGATCCGTCTGGCACGCGCAGGCGCTAAAAAGGCACCGTTCTACCGCATAGTTGCGGCTGATGGCCGCTCCCCTCGCGACGGTCGATTCATTGAGATTCTCGGTCGCTACAACCCGCGTACTGATCCCAGCACCATCCAGCTCGATGTCGAGAAGGTCGACGCTTGGCTCGCCAAGGGCGCCCAGATGACTGAGACCGCTGGCAAGCTCTATGAGATCGCCAAGAACCCCGAGGCTACCGCGCCTGAAAAGGGCGCCAAGCTCTCGAAGAAGGCACAGGCCAAGGCCGCCGAAGAAGCCGAGGCTGCTGTCAAGGCCGCTGAGGAGGCAAAGGCTGCTGCCGCAGAGGCGAAGGCTGCCGCTGAGGAAGCTGCTGCGGCTCCCGCCGAGGAAGTCGTCGAGGAAGCTGCCGACGACGCAGCTGGCGAGTAGTCCGATATGACTCGCAACGCCGACACTGAGAAGCTCGTCAACTTCGTCGTCACGTCACTCGTGGACAATCCCGATGATGTGAAGATCGAGACCAAGGACGATGGTGAGCGCATCGTCTTTGAGATAACGACGAATCCGGATGACACCGGCAAAGTGATCGGTCGTCAGGGTCGCATCATCAAGGCTTTGCGGACTCTCACGCGTGCTGCAGGCAGCGTGGACGGTACGCAGGTCGAGGTGGAGGTTCTCGGCTAGGAGCCGACGATGACTGACGCACAGTTCATCCCGGTCGGCCGGGTCGTCAAAGCACACGGACTTAAAGGGGAGGTCTCGGTGGCATCCACCGGAGACCTTCCTTTCGTGTTGCAGGAGGGTCTGCGGGTCTGGTTCGTGCCACCTCCCTTGGGAGTTCGCTCCTCGGAGGTTACAGGGGTTCGCCAGGGTCCCAAGGGGCCGCTGGTAACGTTCGCCGACGTGACCGATATCGACACCGCCACTGCAGTTCGGGGCGCAACGATCATGGTGCGAACCGGGGATATTCCTCA
>DFBG01000105.1:19145-42247 GCA_002367305.1 Actinobacteria bacterium UBA3086
TGGTGACCGAAGTCCTCGTAACCGGTGCCAACGATGTACTGGTGGTACAGGGGCCGGAATACGGGGAGATCCTCATTCCCGTTATTGACGACTGCATACTGGAGATCGACGAGGATCGGACGATACTCCACGTACGACTCCTGCCCGGACTGTTGGAACTGGGGACATCATGATCGTCGACGTACTCACCATTTTCCCAGAGATGTTCGAGGGTCCTATGTCGACGTCCATGATCGGCCTAGCACGTGAACGCGGGCTTCTCGAGTTCCGCACACATGATCTCAGGGACTGGACGAGCGATCGTCACCGAACGACCGACGACAGTCCCTACGGCGGAGGCCCGGGCATGGTCATGAAGCCCGAGCCTCTCGGTCGCGCAATCGAGGCTATTCAGGACTTGGACGACGAGCATGCGCACACGGTATTCCTGACTCCCTCCGGTCGGAGGTTCGATCAGAGTACGGCAGAGGAACTCTCAGCCCATGACCGTGTTCTGTTCGTGTGCGGTCGATACGAGGGCTTCGACGCGCGCACGCTCTCACTTGCCGACGAGGAACTCTCCATTGGCGATTACGTTCTCACCGGTGGTGAACTCGCGGCCATGGTGGTGACCGACGCAGTGGCTCGACTGCTTCCTGGAGTACTCGGTCATGAAGATTCCGCAGTGGATGAGTCGTTCTCGACCGGACTTCTGGAGTATCCTCAGTACACGCGTCCCGCTGTTTGGCAGGATATTGAGGTCCCGGAGGTTCTGAGAAACGGGGATCATGCCAAGATCGAGGCATGGAGACGTAGGAAGGCTGTAGAACTCACACTCGCACGTAGGCCCGATCTCTTGGAACACGCCGAACTCACTTCTGAGGAGAACGCGTGGATCGAGCGAGAAAAGGATCATGCTGACTCACAACCGGAAGAGGACTGACTCTTACGATGACAGATACGAACGACATTCCCGTCAACCCTGAGATACCTGCCTCGCTTGCAGGAGAGACCGCAGAGGCACCGGGAGCTGTGGACGTTGAGCTCCAGGAGTCCCTCGAGCTGGAGGAAGAGAGGCGGCCCTCATTCCTGCGTTGGCTCGGCGAGACGCTGCTGCTCGTACTCGTCGCTTTCGCGCTCGCGCAGGGCATCAAAACGTTCGTGGTGCAGCCCTATATAATTCCAACCGGCTCCATGATCCCCACGATTGAGATCGGCGATCGTGTCATCGCGGAGAAGGTGAGCTATCGTTTCGGCGAACCAGAGCCTGGGGATATCGTCGTCCTCGACGACCCTGCCGGTCAGCATCCTCAGTTGATCAAGCGTGTCGTCGCCATCGGTGGTCAGACGATCGATATCCATGACGGAAACGTGTACATCGATGACGTTCTCTTTGACGAGCCCTATCTCACCGGTGTTTCCACAGAAGTCGGCTCGGTCATGATGCCGTTGACCATTCCCAACGATGAAATCTTCGTCATGGGAGACAATAGACCCAACAGTGGCGATGCTCGTTTCTTCGGCTCACTGCCCGTCTCCACCGTCAAGGGTAGAGCCGTTGCGACGTACTGGCCGCTCGACCGACTCGGCGGTCTCTAGAGACTCTGCAAATTTGGGATTGCTACTAGTCGGCGCACTGGTCTATACTATCCATTCGTGTCTCCAAGAAGACAAGATGAGTTTACTGAACCACTGAAGATAGGGATCATTCAATGGACGTCATTCGCGCCATAGAGCAGCAGCAGATCCGTGACGACCTGCCGGCCTTCCAGGTCGGAGACAACGTCAAGGTGAGCTACAAGGTCGTCGAGGGTACTCGTGAGCGTGTCCAGGTTTTCCAGGGCACGGTCATCCGCCGTCACGGCGCAGGCAATCGTGAGACCTTCACGGTTCGCAAGATCTCGTTCAGCGTCGGCGTCGAGCGCACGTTCCCCGTGCACTCGCCCAAGATTGTTGGAATCGAGATCGCTGGCCGCGGCAAGGTTCGCCGCTCCAAGCTGTACTACCTCCGCGACAAGGTCGGCAAGGCCGCCCGCCTCAAGGAGAAGAAGTACTAGATCGCGCACATGCGTGTTCTGTACGGAATCGTTTTATGACCGAGAGCGGCCCAATTGGGTCGCTCTCGTGCGTTCACAGGCAGCAACCCACGGACAACGGAGCATCGATGAGCCGAGACATGACCGTCAGCGAGATTCGGGCGATACTCGCTGACGCGGATCCTGATTCATTCGATGTGCTCGAATCGCGTTTCAGTGCAGACGAACGCGTCGGGGTGGTCACCGCCATCTCTGCGGCCCGCCGCCGTATGCAGAAGATCACTCGAGAGTCGGACAGACTGCATCAACTATACGCCCTTGAATGTGAGATTCGTGCGACGGGCTGCACGCACGTGGCGGGAGTCGACGAGGTCGGCAGAGGAGCCCTTGCTGGACCAGTCAGCGCAGGTGCCGTCATTCTTCCGGTGGAGCCACTCCTGAACGGACTCAACGATTCTAAGCTTCTGAGTCCGGAACGCCGAACTGAGCTCGCGGCCATCATTCGCCAACACGCTGTCTCCTTTTCGGTCGCTCACGTGCAGGCACCCGACATAGACCGACTCGGAATAGCCGGTGCGACACGACTCGCGATGAAGCTCGCCGTCGAAGCGCTGCATATCCAACCCGACCACGTGATCATCGATGGGCTGCCCAACGGCCTGGGCAAGGGGGAGACGGCAGTGGTCAAGGGAGATAGCAGGGTAGCTGCCATCGCTGCGGCTTCCATCGTCGCAAAGGTGGAGCGTGACTCACTCATGGTCCGGCACGCGCCGGATCACCCGGTCTACGGCTTCGAGATCAACAAGGGATATGGGACTCGTGAGCACATGGATGCGATTCTGACCGACGGACCGTGCCCGTTGCACCGTCGTTCCTTCTCGCCCTGCTCCGAGGAGCCAACTCTCTTCTGACGTCGCACGAGGGGTTTGCTTCCGGGTAGGTCTCGGTTCGAGGCCCATGCCATCCTCGCCTCAGGAGGGGATGGTCATGGACAAACAGGAGTTGGGACGTAGAGGTGAGGATGCTGCGGCAGCCTATCTCGAGCGCATGGGATTCACCATCATCGAGCGCAACTGGAGAACCAAGAGCGGTGAGATCGATATCATCGCGCTGGATGAGGAAACCCTCGTACTACTCGAGGTCAAAACGAGGAGATCCGTTAGGAACGGCACCCCCGAGGAGGCGGTGTCTCCAACCAAGCAGAAGCGATTGGCACGGCTCGCACGCGCCTACGTCGCAAGCACGGGGGCACAGCCGCTGAACATCAGATTCGACGTGATAGGAATACGCATCCTGTCCGAGGATCGAGCTTTGCTGCGGCATCATCGCGCAGCATTCGATGTCGCATGAGTCACCACTCGGGACAGGCTACCGTTCGAACCGGCACACTCCGTGGAATCGACGCGATTCCTGTCGAGGTGCAGGTCGATGTGGGTCGCGGATTGCCCGCGTTCAGGATCGTGGGCCTCGGTGACATCGCGGTCCAAGAGGCACGAGAGCGCGTTCGCGCCGCAATACGTTCGAGCGGTCTTTCTTTCCCGGACGCCCGGGTCACGGTCAACCTTGCGCCCGCCCCGCTCAAGAAACACGGCACTGGCTTCGATCTTCCGATCGCTGCGGGAATACTCGTCGCAACCGGCCAGGTCGAGCCTCGGTTCATCAATGACTCGTGGCTCACGGGGGAACTCGCGCTGGACGGCGGACTCCGGCCAGTCAACGGCATGCTGTGCCACGCGATCGCAGCAGCCCATGAACGTCGAGTCCTTGTGTGCTCCGTTGATTCGGAGCCGGAGATCAGCGCGGTTGACGCATTGCACTGGCGCGGCATCGATCGTCTGTCCGATGTCTGCCGACAAAGCACGCCAACACACCGCCAGTTGCCCCCCACGAACCAAGCCTGCACAGCCGATCTTGGCAGCGTGGCTGGTCATCAGTCTGCGAAGCGTGCGCTGGAGATCGCAGCTGCAGGAGCGCTGAATGTACTCATGGTGGGACCACCCGGGAGTGGTAAGACCATGCTCGCGCGCTGTCTGCCCGGAATCCTCCCACCTATGAGCCACGCAGAGGCTCTTGAGACGGCTGTCATTCACTCGGTGGCAGGATTGGACTCCTCCTCTGCCTCAGGCGGCACAAGGCCATTCAGGGCGCCCCATCATGCGTCCACACTGCGCGGTCTCATCGGTGGAGGTTCGCCGATAAGACCGGGAGAAGTGAGCCTTGCTCACAATGGAGTGCTCTTCCTTGATGAATTGCCGGAGTTCGGTCCCGCAACTCTCCAGGCCCTTCGCCAGCCCATGGAAGACCGACGAATATCCCTGGTGCGGGCCGAGGGCAGGGTCGACCTACCAGCGGACTTCATGTTCATTGCAGCCGCCAATCCATGCCCATGCGGATTTCTGGGGGACCCCGACAAGAGATGCACGTGCACGGAGACGTCCATATCTCGATACGCCAGTCGTATCGGTGGCCCGTTGATGGACAGGATCGATATCTGTTTGCGAGTCGATCGCATAGATCCGGGACTCCTGATGAGCACGGAGGAAGTCGATGAAAGCACGGCGGTACGCACGGATGTGCAACGTGCCCGGACCATGGCTGAGTCTCGGGGTGCAAGCAATCGTCTCTTGAATGGAGTTCCTCTTCTGCGCGCCTGTTCTCTCACTCCTGATTGCGTGCAGCGAGTCGAAGAGATCGCATCGCACGCCCGACTCTCCGGCAGAGGGGTGACTCGACTGCTTCGCGTCGCACGCACGATTGCGGATCTAGAGTCCACGCCCTCAGTCATGTCCGAACATCTCGACGAAGCCGCCAGTTATCGAATATTGGAGGGCCGATGAGACCGCCTGATGGATGGGAGATCGACAAAGGGGACCCTCGGTACCCCGAAACGCTGCTAACCACACCGGATCCACCCAAACGAATCTACGGTCTCGGCAATCCCAACTTGCTCACCCCCGGCCTTGCTGTCATAGGAGCTCGAAAGTCGACTCCCTACGGACGGAGCTGCGCACACCTCTTTGCGGGATGGGCCGCATCCCGTGGCGTGGTGATCGTTTCAGGGGCCGCAGTGGGGTGTGATCAGGCGGCTCACAGGGCGGCGCTCGAGGTCGATGGCGCAACGGTGGCTGTGCTCGGCTGTGGGGCAGACGTGGACTATCCGCGTGACGCCACACAGTTGCTCGATGTCATTCGAGCCCGCGGTGCAGTCATATCTGAGCAACCCTGGGGCTCTACGCCGCGTCGATGGGCATTCAGCCGTCGCAATCGGATCATCGCCGGTCTATCACATTCGGTATTAGTGGTTGAAGCGTCATTGCCTAGTGGCACATTCTCCACTGCAGATCACGCGCTGGAGGCTGATAGAGAGGTGCTGGTTGTTCCAGGATCGATACTGTCTCCCGAGTGCCGTGGCTCCAATCGCCTACTCGTCCAAGGTGCGACACCCATCACGGACGTCTCCGAGCTTGCAGCAGTACTAGGGCTTCTGGGTGCACCGGAGGACGCTGAACACACCGTTTCTCACGATCTGTCACGACGGGACGCCATCATGACGGCGCTCGTGGCGAACCCGATGCGTCCTGACGATCTGGCAAGGGAGTTCGCTCTGGACATCGTCACCGTCGCAAGACGTCTCGGTGAACTGGAGCGTGATGGCAAGGTGATCCGACTGAGAGACGGCAGGTACAGCCCCGTTGAGAACAAGAGAAGGAGACCGCACTGATCCAAAGGTGCAGGTACAATCGTTGGTACATGCACACCGACGAAAGGCACCCGTGTTGCCAACCACCGAATCAGTTCTCATCGTCGGGGCTGGACTTGCCGGCTGCGAGGCTGCGTTGCAGCTAGCTGACCGCGGCATCTCCGTGACGCTCCATGAGATGCGTCCCGACACCAGCAGTCCGGCTCATCATACCGAGCACCTTGCAGAACTCGTGTGCTCCAATTCATTCAAAAGCAAAGACCCCAACACGGCGGCGGGGCTCCTCAAGAGCGAACTCATGATACTGGGCAGCAAGCTACTGAATATCGCAGGTGAGAACAGTGTCCCGGCAGGAGGAGCGCTGGCCGTGGACCGGGAAGCATTCTCCCAGCAGGTCACCCGAGCGATTGAGTCGCACCCGAGGATACGGCTCATCCGCGAGGAGGTGCCTCGAATTCCTGATCACGGGCGAGTCATTCTCGCATCGGGACCGCTCACGAGTGATTCTCTCACCAGCGACCTCGCCACATTGCTCGGCGAAACCCATCTTGCCTTTTATGACGCCGCGGCACCCATCGTGGACACGGATTCGCTTGACCGAGATATCATCTTCGCCGCGTCACGCTACGACAAAGGCGAAAGCGCAGACTACCTCAACGCACCTATGGATAGGCCGGAGTACGAGGCCTTCATCGAGGCGTTGCTCTCGGCGCAACGAGTGGTGTCCAAGGGGTTCGAGAGAACCGATCTCTTCAGTGCTTGTCAGCCCATAGAGGAGATCGCCCGGTCCGGCAAGGACGCACTTAGATTCGGTCCGCTCAAGCCAGTGGGACTCACTGATCCACGCACGGGAGAACGACCTTGGGCAGTGGTCCAGTTGCGCGCCGAGAACCTCGACCTCACCTCATACAACCTCGTAGGTTTTCAGACCAACCTCACCTGGCCAGAGCAGGTCCGCGTCTTCCGAATGATCCCGGGATTAGACCACGCCGACTTTCTGCGACATGGAGTCATGCACCGAAACACCTTCATCGATGCCCCGCGCGTCCTCGACCCGACGCTGTCACTGAGAGCCCGTCCCGGTCTGAGAATCGCAGGACAGCTCTCCGGCACCGAGGGTTACACAGAAGCGATAGCATCCGGTCTGCTCGCCGGTATCAACACAGCTGCCGAGATTCTTTGTACCGAGCCACTGCTACTACCCAAGGAAAGCGCACTGGGATCCCTCATCAGCTATGCGACTGATCCTGGAACCAAGCGCTATCAACCCATGCACGTGAACTTCGGGCTGGTTCCACCGCTCCCGTCGCGCGTACGCGGCAAGAGGGAGCGATATGCCGCATACAGTGAGCGTGCGATCGCGGCGATACGAGTGATCGCGCAGACGCACCCACTCATCGAAACAGCTTCTGAGGATGCGCAGTCATGAGCGGACGGTCGCCAGCGGAACTCGTGGATGCCTTCATCGCGCATCTTGAATTGGAGCGAGGGCTCTCGGTGCACACCGTCCGGGCATACACCGCTGATCTGGCGAGATACCTGGATTGGGCCGAACGCTCCGGCAATGATCCGATCAGACTCTCTCACAAGCAGTTGCGACGATATCTCGCGGAGTTGGATCGAGCCAAGTACTCGCGAAGGACCATTGCGCGCAGACTGAGCTCGATCCGCTCATTCTTTGGCTATCTATTGCGTGAAGGAATCGTTGAGTCAGACCCGGCGTCAGTTCTACTCACACCCAAGCAACCCTCTCGACTGCCAAAGATCGTACCGACCGAAGTGGTCACGGCCCTCATGGACGCGCCGGACGAATCAACCGCCACGGGAATCCGGGACCGAGCCATTCTCGAGTTGCTTTACGCCACGGGCATACGCGTGAGCGAGCTCTCGGGACTCAACTTGATTGGCGTCGATCTCAAGAATGCCCAGATCAAGGTCATGGGGAAGGGCTCCAAAGAGAGGATCGTGCCCATTCACCAAGCGGCGGTCGCACGGCTTCAGCATTATCTCCTACACAGCCGACCGGAACTCATCGGACAGACGAGCGAGAACGCCCTATTCCTGTCCACGAGGGGCAATCGCATGTCTTCGGATGCGGTACGGGTTATGATGAAACGGCACATCGACGTCATCGGAGCACGAACGGGGATGACGCCGCACACGCTTCGTCATACTTTCGCCACGGCGCTGGTTGATGGGGGAGCGGATCTCAGAACCGTACAGGAGTTACTTGGGCACGTTGCGCTGTCAACCACCCAGATTTATACTCACGTCGGCAGGAAGCGTTTAAGTGACGTGCATCACAGTGCTCACCCAAGGGCGTAGTCGCAGTTTAGGGGCGCGAATCTATGAGAACTGACCCTCGGACGGATGTCTCCGCCCTATGGGCCCGGTATAAATCAGATGGGGACGAGGACGCTCGAGAGGGCCTCATTCTCAACTATTCGCCGTTGGTGAAGTACGTGGCTGGGCGCCTGTCAGCGAGTCTGCCTCAAACTGTCGACACCGCTGACCTCATCAGTTACGGGGTTTTCGGCCTCATTGATGCCATTGAGAAGTTCGATTTGGAGCGCGGATTCAAGTTTGAGACCTATGCGATCGCCCGTATCAAGGGTGCGATCATCGACGAGTTGCGAGCCATGGACTGGGTTCCTCGATCGGTTCGGTCGCGTGCACGTGAGATCGAGAACGCTTACATCAGTTTGGAGAACAAGCTCAAGCGGGTCCCCAAAGATGCTGAAGTGGCCGAAGAGATGGGTGTCACCGACAAGGAACTCGCCGCCCTTCTCACGAAACTCTCATACACCTCAGTCGTCTCCTTTGAGGAACTCTGGGTCGGTGGTGACCGTGACGAACACCAGAGCGCCATCGGGAGCATAGCCGATGAGACCGCAGAAGATCCGGTCACCGTGTTCGAGAGCGAAGAGATCAAAGATATTCTGGCTGGCGCCATCGATCGACTTCCGGAACGTGAGAAGATTGTCATCGCTCTCTACTACTACGAAGGTCTGACCCTGAAGGAGATTGGCCAGGTACTGGGCGTCACTGAATCACGTGTAAGCCAACTACACACAAAGGCAGTTCTCCGAATGCGAGCACGATTGCACGCGGCACAGGGCTTCGGAGCTTAACCACTAGGAGCGTGAACATGACGACACTATCCATTCTCGTTGTGGAAGACACTGATCTACTGCGCAAGATATACACAGACCGCCTGAATCAGGATGGATTTGAGACAGTCGGCGCCGCAGACGGGCTTGAGGCGCTGGCGATTCTCCGCTCCCGTACGGTCGACTTGATCCTGCTCGACCTCATCATGCCTAAGATGAGCGGACTTGAGGTTCTGGACACGGTGAAAAAGGACCCCCGGACCAAAGACATCCCTGTGCTGATCCTCTCCAACTTGGGTCAAGAGGGAGATATCGAACGTGGATTGGCCAACGGCGCGGCAGACTACCTGATCAAGAATGAAGCGAAGCCTGCCGACGTCTCTGAGAAGATTCGCATGGTTCTCGACCTCATGGGCCGGCGCATGGAAGACACCGCTGCGCTCATGATCGGAATCAGGGATCGCGAAGCCGATGCTGATCGCCTCATCGATGCTCGTGGTCTCAGACGTCGCTTCTGGTGTCCTGCATGTGAAGTGGAGTTGAACCTTGAGCTTCTACCCAAATCCGATAAGCCCGGATGGTACGACGCCCACCTCATGTGCCCTGTGTGTCAGAAGGAGTTCTAGGCTCTTCCCTGCATGGATAAATCGCGCCCGAACGCACACGCGTCCGGGCGTTTCTATGTCTTCAACATTGTGCTACACTTTCTCGGCTCCAAATAAGCACGCTCCGTGGACTGTTCGACGGGTGCTCAATCTCCTCTGAGGGATCGGGTCGTCGGACAGGATGAACCGGGGCGGAAGAAGAAACCCAAACAGGAGGTAGTACCATGGCAACAGTATCGATGAAGAATTTGCTGGAGGCGGGCGTCCACTTCGGACATCAAACTCGTCGTTGGAACCCGAAGATGAAGCCCTACATCTTCACCGAGCGCAACGGGATCTACATTCTTGATCTCCAGCGCACCCTGCGTGAGCTCGACGAGTCCTACAAGTTCAGCCGTGAGGTCGCTGCTCGCGGACGCCAGATTCTCTTTGTAGGAACCAAGAAGCAGGCTCAGGAGCCCATCGCAACCGAGGCCAGACGTGCCGGTCAGCCCTTCGTGACACAGCGTTGGCTTGGCGGAATGCTCACCAACTTTGTGACCATGCGTAAGCGTGTCGATCGCCTCGTGGAACTCGAGACGATGGAAGAAGACGGCCGCATGGCCCTGCTTCCCAAGAAAGAGCAGCTGCTTCTCAAGAAGGAGTGGACCAAGCTCGATCGCAACCTTTCCGGTATCCGCGACATGACATCGCTGCCGGCCGCAATGTTCGTAGTAGACACCAAGAAGGAAGCAATCGCAGTCGCCGAGGCTCGTCGTCTGCACATTCCGATCATCGGCCTGGTTGACACCAACGCCGACCCCGATGAGGTCGACTACGTGATCCCGGGTAACGACGACGCCATTCGCGCAGTCGCGCTCATGTGCCGTGTCATTGGTGACGCAGCGATCGAAGGTCGTACGGCACTCGAGGGACCCAAGGTTGTCGAGGCTCCTGCAGAGGAGCCGGTGGCAGTGGCGGCTGAAGCTCCCGCTGAGGCACCTGCCGAAGTTGCCGCAGAGCCAGTCGCCGCACCGGATACCGAGGCTGTCGCCTCGCCCGAGGCTCCGGCCGCAGAGTAGACACGACCGCCGTCCTATCGGACGGACTTGGAATACACGACATCCACGAGAATCCGGGAGGCATACCCATGGAAATCACTGCAAAGATGGTTAAAGAACTCCGCGAGTGCACCGGCGCCGGCATGATGGACTGCAAGAAGGCTCTCACAGAGTCCGACGGTAATCTCGATTCTGCCGTCGATCTTCTTCGCACCAAGGGCCTCGCAGCCTTGGCCAAGAAGGCTGGACGCGCGACCAATGAGGGAATCATCGGCAGCCACGTCAGTGCCGACGGTGCCGTAGGCGTACTTGTCGAGGTCAACTGTGAGACCGACTTCGTCGCTCGCAACGATGACTTCCAGGCGTTCGTCGCCTCGATCGCATCTCATATCTCCGCCGCTGCACCCGCTGATACGGCTACTCTCATGAGCCAGCCGTTCGAGGGTCGCGCGGATCTCACCGTCGAGCAGGTTCTAGGCGAGGCTGTCAGCAAGCTGGGCGAGAACATGTCGATCTCGCGTTTCGAGCGCATGGAACTCTCTTCCGATGCCGGCCTGGTCAGCACCTATGTACATGGGGTTGGCAACATCGCCGTCATCGTTGAGATCTCCGCAGCGAGCTCCGATATCGCTACATCGGATACGTTGAAGGTCTTCGCCAAGGATGTGTCCATGCAGATCGCCGCAACCGCACCGGTGGCCGCGAATCGCGAGGAAGTGCCTTCCGATATCGTCGAGCACGAGTTGAGCATCTATAAGGCTCAGGCAGCCGAGAGTGGCAAGCCCGAGCAGATTCAGGTGAAGATCGCCGAAGGTCGTCTCAACAAGTTCTTCAAGGAAGTCACGCTTCTCGAGCAGGACTTCGTCAAGGACACGGACATGTCGGTCAAGCAGTACATGGCCAAGGCATCCAAAGAGGCGGGTGGCGAGATCGCCATCGTACGCTTTGCACGCCTTGTTCTCGGCGAAACGGCCAAGGCCGCGGAGTAGAACAACTCCACGTACGTAACAAACTCATTACACACGAGTCGGCACGCGCAGTGCCGGCTCGTGTGCTGTATCCTGAGCAGGATGTGATGCACGGGCATCCCATCACCGAACAGACACAGAGAGGGGAGCTTCGTGGCTGATTTTCGCTTCAAGCGCGTACTGCTGAAACTTTCCGGCGAGGCACTCATGGGCGAGGCCGGCTACGGCATTGACCCCGAGGTGCTCGAGTCGCTCGCTCGTCAAATTCGACCGGTCACTGAGGCTGGAGTCGAAGTTGCCATCGTGGTCGGTGGCGGCAACATCTTCAGAGGAATGGCTGCCTCTGCCGCAGGCATGGATCGGGCGCAGGGTGACTATATCGGTATGCTCGCCACGGTCATGAACTCCCTCGCGCTACAAGACGTGCTCGAGAAGAACGGCATCTACACCAGAGTAATGTCGGCAATTGAGATGAAAGCGGTCGCAGAGGCCTACATTCGTCGCCGTGCGATCCGCCATCTGGAGAAGGGTCGAGTCGTGATATTTGCGGCTGGCACCGGCAATCCCTACTTCACCACAGACACCACTGCCGCCCTGCGTGCACTTGAGATCGGTGCAGAATGCATTATGAAGGCTACCAAGGTCGACGGGGTCTACGATTCTGATCCCATGAGGAATCCCGACGCGATCAAGTTCGATGAACTCGAATACATCGAGGTCCTCAACAGGGGTCTACAGGTCATGGACAGCACCGCCATCTCGCTGTCCATGGACAACAACCTGCCGATAATCGTTTTCAACATGGAGACAGAAGGCAACATAGAACGTGCGCTCATGGGCGAATCCGTGGGCACCATTGTGAGAGGAGCTGCACGATGATCAAGGACATCATCAAGACCGCTGATGAGCGCATGGCCAAGACCGTACAAGCGCTGCAGCATGAGTTCACGACCGTCCGAACCGGTCGGGCGTCAGGCTCGATCCTTGAGAAGATCATGGTGGAGTACTATGGCGTACCCTCCCCGTTGTTGCAGATCGCATCGGTCTCCGCGCCTGAGCCCCAGCTGCTGGTGGTAACGCCCTATGATCGAACCGCAATCAATGCCATCGAAAAGGCGATACAGGCATCCGACCTCGGCCTCAATCCGGCCAACGACGGTACCGTCATCAGGCTGCCGTTCCCACCGCTCACGGAGGAACGTCGTCGTGATCTGGTCAAACTCTGCAAGCAGTACGCAGAAGAGGCTCGCGTCGGAGCCCGCAACGTGCGCCGAGAGGCCAACGAGAAGCTCAAGACGTCTGAGAAGGAACATGAGATCAGCCAGGATGATCTGCGCCGGGCAGAAGCCGAGGTCCAGAAACTCACTGATGCACATATCAAGGAGATAGACGCGGCGCTCGGTCGCAAAGAAGAAGAGATCATGGAGGTCTAGGGCGTGTCGCCCGAACCCAACTCTATGCGCGCGTTCTTCGCCGAAAAAGACGGCGGGGATCAGTTGACGCGTCTCGATGTTGAGACCGTTCCGCGTCACGTTGCCATCATCATGGATGGCAACGGCCGCTGGGCCTCAAAACGTGGTCTTCCTCGGATCGCTGGTCATCGAGCGGGCGCTAAGGCAATTCGCGAAACGATAGCGGCATCCATCGAGTTGGGCGTAGAAGTCCTCACCATCTATTCCTTCAGCTCCGAGAACTGGAACCGCTCGAGCGACGAGGTTTCGGGTCTTATGACCCTCTTCGTAGAAGTGCTCAACAAGGAACTGAAGAATCTGCAGAAGATGAATGTACGCGTCCAAGTGGCTGGCAGACTCGATGGTCTGCCCGATGCGACGGCCGACGCTTTTGAGAACTGTGTACGGAGGACCGCCGAGAATACGGCTTTGACCTTGGTCGTCGCGCTGAACTACGGAGGGCGCCAAGAGATCGTGGACGCCGTTCGCGCGTTGGTGAAAGACGTCGGCGACGGACACCTTAGCCCCGAGATGATCGACGAGACCACCATTGCCGCCCATCTCTATACTGCAGGTCTCCCTGATCCGGATCTGGTGATCCGCACCAGTGGAGAGATCAGGATCTCGAACTTCCTGCTGTGGCAGATCGCATACTCTGAGATTGTCGTCATCGATACTTTGTGGCCCGATTTCGACAGAGTCTCCTTGCTCGAGGCGATCCTGGAGTTCCAGACACGCAATCGCCGATTCGGAGGTAGATGACACGCATGGCTCGTGAGATCCGCAAACCATCTGGGCTTTCATCACTTGGAGGTCGACTGGGCACTGCTGCCGTATATGGTGCAGTCATGCTCGGCGTTATCGTCTTCGGCAACTCCCTTGGTCTAGCAGTAGCACTCTCCATCGCAGCAGTCCTGGCTGTGATCGAGTTCTACGCCATCACTCGACGCGAACATAGACTGCCCAATGAAGTGTTCGGAGTGGTCGCCGTCGCGTGTATGCCGGTCGCGACCGCTCTCTGGGGTCAGCTGGGTCTCGGTACGGTTCTTGCCATCCTGGTCGTCATCTCACTGGTGTGGCATGTCGTATTCGCTCAGGTTCGCGCATCTGATACAGCGGTGACTGTGTTCGGTGCGATATATACGGGGTACGCCTTGTCACATCTGGTGCTCATCCGAGCACTCGATTCGGGCACGGAGCTCGCCTTGGCCGTCGTCATCAGCGTATGGGCGAACGACGTGTTCGCCTACCTGATCGGTTCCACCGTTGGCCGTCACAAAATGTCGCCCAAGATCTCTCCCAACAAATCCTGGGAGGGGTTCGCATCAGGAACGCTCTTCACCATCGCGACTTGGGGCGCCGTGTACGGCATCGTCGGAGCCGCGGGCGGAGAGCCTGCTCTCTCGCTGGGCTGGCATCTGATCTTGGGACTCGCTGTAGCGTTATCAGCTGTTGTGGGCGATCTGGCAGAATCCAGACTCAAACGTGAAGCGGGCGTCAAGGATTCAGGGACCCTGCTTCCGGGACATGGCGGTTTCCTGGATCGGTTCGACAGTCTCATCCTCGTATCGATCGTTGCGTTCTACCTGTTGGAGTGGGGCTCGAAGCTGTGAGTTCCCCCCACGCAACTCCAACACCGGAACATCCGATCCGAGTCGTGATCCTTGGATCCACCGGATCGATAGGCCGGCAGGCGCTGGACGTCGCGGCCAAGAACCCTGATCTCATTCAAGTGGTCGGCCTGAGCGCCCACGGAAGCGTGGATCTTCTTGCCGAGCAAGCATCCCGTTTCGGTGTGCGACACCTCGCCATGAGCAGACCGGACGCCGCACGGACTCTCTCGCAGAGACTTCCGGACGCACACGTTGGTGCCGGCCCTGATGCAGTTGAAGCTCTCACGGTGCTCGATGACGTCGACATCGTCCTCAATGCACTCGTCGGCGCGGCCGGACTCAAGGCAACCATGTCCACGCTCGCTCATGGACGACGACTTGCACTTGCCAACAAGGAATCGCTCGTTGTGGGTGGCGAGCTCGTCATGGCGATCGCAGCACCGGGAATGATTATCCCGGTGGACAGCGAGCATTCCGCCATCCATCAGTGCTTACTCGGAGAGGACCCCCGCGACGCTTCACGTATCTGGCTCACCGCATCGGGAGGTCCGTTCCGCGGACGTACGCGCGATGAGTTGGCGACCGTCACCGCTGCGGATGCTCTGAAACATCCCAACTGGGTCATGGGTCCTAAGATCACCATCGACTCCGCAACACTCATGAACAAGGGGCTCGAAACCATCGAAGCCCATCATCTGTTCGATATGGAGTACGACCAAATCCGCATCGTGGTTCACCCACAGTCGTGCATTCACTCCATGGTCGAGTTCAGCGATGGCTCGGTCATAGCGCATCTCGGTGCGACTGACATGCGTATTCCGATCCAGTACGCGCTGAGCGAACCGCGCCGATGGGGAGCACCTATCGAACCGGTTGATTTCACGAAACTTGCCCGGTTGGATTTTGAGGATCCCGACATTGAGACTTTCCGTTGCCTCCAGCTCGCACTCGATGCGGGCCGGGCCGGTGGCACCGCGCCCGCTGCGATGAATGCAGCCAACGAGGTCGCCGTTGCGGCGTTCCTAGAGGACAGGATCGGCTTCACGGACATCGACCGTATCGTGGCTACAGTCCTCGATGGTCACGACGGAGCGACGCTGGAATCGATAGCGCAGGTCGAAGAAGTCGATACTCGCGCGCGAGACGCGGCCCACACGATAATCAAGGAACTGTAGTTACGATGACGCACTGGCACGCGGTTCGCACGTTGAGCCACGTCCCCCGATGAGGAAACGAGAACAATGAGCGCCAACGAAGCTGGAGCCGCACTCTTCTGGGGTGTCATCACATTCTCACTGCTCGTAGTCATCCATGAGGGCGGGCACTTCATGATGGCGAGATTCTTCAAGATCAAAGTCCACGAGTTCATGATCGGTCTTCCTGGCCCGAGCATTCGTTTCAAACACAAGGGAACGAACTTCGGGATCACCGCCATCCCACTGGGCGGCTACGTACGGATTGCCGGTATGGAGCCCGGAGCCGAAGACCCGCTTCTCGCTCCCGCTCTCAAGACGGCTGCCATGGCCGGTCGCGTCACCGCGGATTCGCTCGCAGCGGTGCTGGATATCCCAACGAAGCGTGCATCATCGATCCTCATCACCCTGTCTGACTGGGGAGCGATCGAGCCTGCGACTGACGACGCGATCAGCTACGTGTCGCTGGTTCCCACTGAAGAGGCGGGCGACGACGCCGACGCTATTCTTGATCGTGCGCGCAAGGTGACTTATCGAGGGGCCAAGACCTGGCAGCGAATCTCGATCCTCTCCATGGGGATCATCCTGAATCTCCTCACGGCACTCGTGGTGTTCACGGTCGTGCTCAGCTCCTGGGGTTTCTACGACTACTCTCTCACGATCGCCGGAACACTCCCGGGGACGCCGGCGGCCGTCGCAGGCCTGGACGCCGGGGACACACTTTCGACACTAGACGACGTCGAGTTCGATGACTGGCTCGAGTTCACCAATGCGATCTCGACGTACTCACCCGGAGACAATGTCAGCGTCGGATATACGCGTGACGGCATTGATCGAGATGCAGTCGTCACGCTCATGGAAGGCGATGACGGGGGAGCATTCCTTGGCGTCTCAACCACCGTCACTCATCAAGACCTGACCGTCTTTGAAGCGGGACGCGAGAGTATCCGCTGGACAGGATACGTATTCGGAGCGATCTTCGACTTCTTCAATCCCGCCACGTTCAGTCGATCGGTGGAAGGCGCGCGCGGGGTCATCGGCATATCCGTGGAGGCTGCTCAAGCTATCGAGAACGGTCCACTTGACTATGCGTGGCTCATCGCACTGCTCTCGCTCTCTCTGGGTGTGATGAACCTTCTTCCCGTACCGCCGTTGGATGGCGGCAAGATTCTGCTCGAACTCATCGAACGGGTCATGGGTCGGCCAATCGAACGACGGATATCACTGGGGCTCAGCCTGACGGGAGTCATGCTGCTGTTCGGCTTCATTGGATACATCATGTACACCGATGTGGTTCGCTACTTCGGAGCAGGATAGGATCTCGGTAGGGGGAGGATCGATGAAGGCACGCCGCGAAACACGCCCGGTGCTGGTCGGTGATGTGGCGGTAGGTGGGGGAGCGCCCATCTCCGTACAGTCCATGACGACCACCAATACGGGCGATCCGGCAGAGACGCTTGCGCAGATCGCACGGCTGCACCATGCCGGTTGCGAGATAGTGCGCGTTGCTATCCCACGAGCCGATGTGCTGGCCGGATTCGAGACCATATGCCAAGAATCTCCCATCCCGGTAATCGCCGATATTCATTTCGACCACCGTCTTGCGATCGAGGCTGCCAAGCGCGGTGCGGCCAAACTCCGCATCAACCCCGGCAACATCGGGTCCAGCGAACGAGTCGATGCCGTGATCGAAGCGGCTGGAGAGGCGGGGATTCCGATACGCATCGGCGTCAATGCCGGTTCCATGGCCGACGAGTACCGTGACATGGACTGGCCGCTTGCCGAGAAACTGACCGCGAGCGCAGTCGCATTCTGCGAGCACTTCGAGTCCCGCGGATTCTCCGACATCGTCGTATCGGCCAAGGCATCGAGCGTGAATGCGACGATCGACGCATATCGCGCTCTGGCCGATCAGGTGCCGTACCCGCTGCACATCGGCGTTACTGAGGCGGGGACCGCCCTGTCAGGCACGGTGAAGTCGGCCGTGGGTCTGGGCACGCTGCTCGTCGGCGGCATAGGAGACACCCTTCGTGTGTCTCTGACGGCCGATCCGGTTGAGGAAGTTCGCGTTGGCTGGGAGATCCTCGGATCGCTCGACATCCGGCGACGCAGTCCCGAACTCGTGTCCTGCCCAACGTGCGGCAGATGCGAAGTTGATCTCATCGGCATAGCGAAAGAGGTCGAGGAGCGACTGCGTGAACGGCGCACACCGATCAAGGTTGCGGTTATGGGCTGCATCGTCAACGGTCCCGGAGAGGCACGTGAAGCCGACATCGGCATTGCCGGCGGCAAGGGTATCGGTCTGCTGTTCGCCAAAGGTCAGCCGCTACGCAAGGTACCGGAATCCGAGATCGTTGAAGCCCTCATGAGTGAGATCGATCGCCTCGAGAGCGCTGCCGACTGACCGAGTTCCACGACCGTGTGCGCAAGAGGCACTCTCGCCATCGGTACGTTCGATACGATATCCTCCATGACTACCGGACAACCACTCCTGTTCCACACCGAAGGAGCAGGTCCATGAACCCGAATTCACGATCAGAAGGAGCACGCCTCATATGCGAGCGGCATTTCGCCTGAGCGACCTGCACGTCCCCACACTGAAAGAGGATCCGTCCGAGGCAGAAGTCGCCTCCCACAGGCTGCTTCTGCGAGCCGGCATGATCCGAAAGGCCGCAGCGGGCATCTACACCTACCTTCCGTTGGGATGGCGTTCGCTTCGCAAGATCGAGAACATCGTGCGCGAAGAGATGGACGCGATTGGCAGCCAGGAGATGCTCATGCCAGCCGTGCAACCGGCCGAGCTCTGGCACGAGTCCGGCAGATGGGACGTGTACGGCCCGGAACTCATGCGACTCCAAGATCGTCATGCGCGTGACTTCTGCCTTGGGCCCACGCACGAGGAGATCATCACTGCGACAATACGCAATGAAGTGCGCTCGTACCGTCAGCTCCCCATCTCGCTCTATCAGATACAGGTCAAGTTCCGCGATGAGGTCAGGCCCCGTTTCGGCCTGCTGCGCGGTCGTGAGTTCATCATGAAGGACGCCTACAGCTTCCACGCCGACCAAGAATCACTGCAGGAGCACTACGACGAACAGGCGGCAGCATACGGTCGCATCTGTGACCGTCTCGGACTCGAGTACCGCCCGGTCAAAGCTGACTCCGGCCAGATCGGCGGCAGCGAGACGACCGAGTTCATGGCCCTTGCCGACAACGGCGAGGCCGCCCTCGTGTATTGCGACTGCGGCTGGGCCGCCAATGTCGAGGCTGCGCGCACCATCATCCCGCGGACTCCGACGGCAACTGAGCCCCGAGAGCTGGAAAAGGTCCACACACCCAACATTCGCACCATTGCCGAGCTTTCGCAGGCTCTGGATATCGCGGAGCACGACACGGTCAAGACCATGGCGGGCAAGACCCCGGAAGGACGCATTGTGTTCTTCTTGGTGCCCGGAGATCGCGAGCTCAATCCTCTCAAGGCGGAGACTGCTGTTCCCGGTGTCGAGTTGCTCGGCGAGGAGGACTTCAAGACCTACGACCTCCCCAAGGGCTCGCTCGGTCCGGTCAACGTTCCGCACGGCACGCTCGTGATCGCCGATTCATCTCTTGAAGACGATGTCTCATGGGGCGTCGGCGCCAACGAGAATGACTATCACTTCCTGGGCGCCATGCCTGGACGCGACTTTGAGGTTGAGCGATGGGCGGATCTCGTGCTGGCGCAGCCGGGAGATGGCTGTCCCGTATGCAATGGCGCAAAGCTCAAGGGAGCACGCGGCATTGAGGTGAGCCAGGTATTCCAGCTGGGAACCAAGTACTCCGAGTCAATGGGGGCCATGTTCATGGCCGAGGACGGCTCTGAGCAGCCATTCCTCATGGGTTGTTACGGCGTCGGCGTGAGCCGGTCGCTCGCAGCGGTGATCGAGCAGCACAACGATGAGAACGGTATCGCTTGGCCCATGAGCGTTGCGCCCATCGAGGTCGCGGTCATTCCTCTCTCATCGGACGACATCGTCTCCCCGGTGGCGGAGCAGATATGGAACGGCCTCGCTGACGCTGGTGTGGAGGTCGCAATAGACGATCGCGACGAGCGTGCCGGAGTGAAGTTCGCGGATGCAGATCTCGTGGGCTACCCATTCCAGGTGGTCGTGGGCAAACGCGGCGTTGGAAACGGCATCGTGGAGTTCAAGGACAGGGCGACGGGAGAGCGCACGGAAGTGGCGATCGATGAAATCGCCGCGACCGTTGTGAAGACCGTCGAAATGGAACGCGCACGGTTCAGCCACTCCGCGGTCTCATAGGCTTGGGCCGCGCCTTCGGGGCTGCCCCATGAACAGCACGGGTCCCAGCGATCGGGGAGAGCGCGAAAGCGCCTGCTCTGTCCTTTGATTGACCCCTGCGCTGTGTTAGAATCCTGCAGGTACAACATGTATGTTCTGGCAAGAAGTGGGCGACGCCTGCTTCTTTTGTTCTGTGGGGAGGTTTGTACATGGAAAATGCATCACTGGCCGAGAGGCTTGAGACGTTGCTCGCGCCCGTCGCGGAAGAGCACGGGCTCGAACTCGTGGCGGTCGAAACCGCTGGTGGTGCCGGGCATCCCATCGTGCGAGTCTTTCTCGACAGAGAAGGTGGCATCGGTCTTGACGTGGTTGCCCAGGCAAGCACGTGGGTATCGGACACTCTGGAAGCAGCGGACCCGATCGAAGGCGCGTACACCCTTGAGGTTTCGTCGCCCGGTATCGACAGGCCGCTGCGCAAACTGCAGGACTACGAGCGGTTCATGGGACAGGTTGCCGTCGTCAAGACCCGGCCGATCGACGGTCGTTCGTCCTTCACGGGACGTATCGCCGGCGTGTCAGATGAATCGATAGAGATCGACGCTGATGACGAGATCGTTGCCATACCCCTCACCGTCATCAAGAAAGCGCATCTCAAGGGTGAGGTCGATTTTGGCATAGGAGACAGGGAGTAGCCGATGAGCTCAGAGCTGATGGACGCGTTGCGCCAGCTCGCACGCGAGAAGAACATCGATGAATACGACATGCTGGACAAGCTCGAGCAGCAGCTCGCAGCCACATACACGCGCATTCTCAATCTTGAGAATGATACGCGTGTCGTCATCGATCGCGAGACCGGACGTATCTACGTCTACGAGCTCGTGCCTGCTGGAGGTACGGAGGAGGAGCCCGAGTTCGACGAGAAGGACATCACTCCCGCCGACGTGTCTCGCATAGCCGCACAGGCAGCGAAGAATGTGATCATGTCCTCGATCCGCGAAGCGGAGCGGGAGAAGATATACGAGGAGTACGCCGACCGCGTGGGAGAGAGTGTCACCGGTACGGTTCAGCAGTCAGATTCCCGTTACACGCTTATCAAGTTGCGCGAAGGCGTGGAAGCACTGCTTCCCCCCAACGAGCAGCCACAGAACGAGCGGTACGATCACAACCAGCGCATCAAGGCGTACATCATTGAGGTGCGCAAGACCTCGAGTGAGCCTTCGATAGTCGTGTCACGTACACATCCCGGTCTTATTCGTCGACTCTTCGAGCTCGAGGTGCCTGAGATCTACGACGGCACGGTTGAGATCAAGAGTGTCGCTCGTGAGCCAGGTATGCGCTCCAAGGTCGCTGTCTCATCGCGGGAGTCCGGTCTCGATCCGGTCGGCGCGTGTGTCGGACCCAAGGGAAGCCGAGTACGCATGGTCGTGAGTGAGCTTCGCGGCGAGCGTATCGACGTCGTCCCGTGGAGTGACGATGACGTGACGTATGTCGGTAGCTCGTTGTCACCCGCCAAAGTCTCTCGCGTCATGGTCAATGCTGACTCGCACACCGCGACGGTCATCGTACCCAACGATCAACTCTCGCTCGCCATCGGCAAGGAAGGTCAGAACGCACGTCTGGCCGCCAAGCTCACGGGCTGGCGCATTGACATCAAGAGCTCCGCACAGGCCGCGGATTCCGGTCTCACCAGCCCTGCGATTGACGGTGGCGTCGACGAGGAAGAGGATTTCGACGGTCGTTGCATCGCGCTCACAAGTTCTGGTGCGCGCTGCCGGAACAAAGCCCGTCCGGGCACCCGCTACTGCGGTGTCCACGAAAAGGAGGCCACGACCTAGGCATGAAGGCGCGCAAGACTCCCCAACGTACCTGCATCGCGTGTGCGACAGGCGACGAGAAGCGGGATCTCGTTCGATTCGTACGTTCGAGCGACGGCGATGTCGTCGTCGACGTGACGGGTAGAGCGAACGGGCGTGGGGCGTATGTATGCGCGAACATGGAATGCTTTGAAACGGCGGTGACACGCAGACGCTTGAACGCAGCGCTGCGAGTCAATCTCCGCGAGGACGATACGGACAGGCTGAGACGAGAGTTCGAAGCGGCGCTTGCCGAACGCGCAGCTTCGCAACAAGGACGGTGACGGCATGAGTAACATGAGGGTTCACGAACTCGCAAAGGAGTTCGGAATGACATCCAAGGAGCTGCTCGACAAGCTCCAGGCGATGAAGATTCCGGCTAAGAATCACGCATCCACGCTTGTTGAGGCGTACGTGGACAAGATCCGCAAGGACCTGGGTCCCGAAATCGCCGAGCGACAGGCTGTACTGGAGGCTGCGCGCATCAAGAAGGAAGCCGCTGAGGCCAAGAAGCGCGAGGCCGAAGAGGCTGCTGAGGCCAAGAGGCGCGAGGCCGAAGAGGCGCGTCGCCGTGCCGAGGAGGAGGAACGCGCTCTCCGAGAGGCAGAGGTCGCGAACCAGGCTGAAGCCGCTGCCAAGGCAGAAGCCGAGGCGCAGGCCAAGGCTCAAGCTGAAGCTGAAGCTGCTGCCAAGGCAGAAACCGAAGCGGCTGCAAAGCGCGAGGCCGAAAAGGCCGCGAATCTCGAAAAGGCCGAGGCCGAGAGGTATCGCCAGATGGCGCGTCAGGCTGAGGACGCGGCCAAGGAGAAGGTGCTCGCCGAAGCGCGAGCAGCCGTAGCCGCTCACACAGCTCAGACCAAAGGCCGCAAGAGTAAGAAGGAGAAGCGTGCCGAGGCTGCGGCCGCCGCAGAAGCTGCGGCACCGGTCGTGGAGGAAACGGCTCCCGTCAGCGAGGAGCTGGTCACGATCACCGAGGGCGCCACTGTCGGCGAATTCGCTGACGCGCTCGGCCTTCCGCCCACGGAGATAATCAAGCGTCTCATGTTGCTCGGTAGCCCGCTCACGGTTAACCAGCCCATACCCGCCGACGTCATCGAGCTCATCGCCGACGATCTCGAGCGCTCAGTGAACGTCATCGGTCCAGAAGAAGAGCAGGGCTTCGTGTTCGAGGACGACGCCGCGGATCTGAAGTCGCGTCCGCCGGTGGTCACCGTGATGGGTCACGTCGACCACGGCAAGACCTCACTGCTCGACGCGATCCGCTCGACCGGTGTGGC
>DFBG01000118.1:0-9815 GCA_002367305.1 Actinobacteria bacterium UBA3086
CGCGAACATGCTGGCCGACCCGACCGTGGGGCCGCCACTTGTGGCGCTGCTCGTGTCAGGCGGGCACACGTCGCTCGTTCACATGCCTGAGTGGGGCGTGTATCGCACGCTCGGAGAGACGCTGGATGATGCGGCGGGGGAGGCGTTCGACAAGGTCGCCAAGGCGCTGGGTCTGGGGTATCCAGGCGGACCGATTCTCTCGCAGTTGGCTGAGAAGGGCGACGAGAAGGCTATCGACTTCCCGCGCGCGATGATGCGCAGCGGAGACTACGCATTCTCGCTCTCCGGCCTCAAGACCGCGGTCATCAATCACATCCGCAATGCGCAGCAGGCAGGACGCGAGATCGACGTGCCCGACCTGGCAGCGTCGTTCCAGGCCGCCGTGGTCGATGTGCAGGTCGCCAAAGCGGTGAGGGCGGCGTTGGAGTGCGAGGTGAGCACCTTCTGCCTCGCAGGGGGCGTAGCTGCAAATCCTTCATTGCGCGAGAAACTGCGTGTGGTGCTGGCCGAACACGACATCAGACTCTCTGTGCCTCCGCTGGCTCTCTGCACCGATAATGCGGCCATGATCGCGCAGGCGGCGCATTTTCGCTTCGTGCGTGGCGACTTCCTAGGGCTGGACGCTGAGGCGATTCCCAACCTGCGGTTGGATACGGAACTCTGAGGCTCGTGTAGTCACTTTCTTCGGATGCCATGCAGGAGAATACTCCTGTTCGGGTAACTAGTTGGGTGTACCCGTATTGTGTGGCGCCGTCATCGTGTTTTCGCGGGGGTTGACGGGCCATGCACGTATTGAGGAGGAGATGTGTATGAGTAGTTCGCTTCGGGCGAGAATTGCAGTGCTATTGGCGGTTGTGCTTGTCGCCGCGTTGGTGCCGGCGATGTCAATCGCTGGAGGCGTTGATGCACAGGTGGTCTACGCTCCGGATATGTATGAACCGGACGATGACCCCACTGTTGCAGTGCCTTTGTACGGAACCACGTATCACAACTTCGATAACGATCTTGACGTTGATTTCGCGAAGATATCAGCCGAGACGACCGGTCAGGCCTTCATGCTTGAGACGGTGGGGCTCGACGGTATGGATTTCGATTCTGAGATTCACGTCTGGTCAGTGACGACCACGGGATCGCCGGACACCGATCTTGAGAACAACGACGATTCCGGCTACTGGGCGGACACGTACGGTTCCACGGTGTACTTCGAAGCCCCGGCGCCGGGAGACTACCTGGTTCAAATTATTCAGAACTCCGATGGTGATATGGGCAGCTATATGCTCACCATCAACAAGGGTGACGCGAAGCGTATCGCGGGAGCGAATCGATACGAAACTGCGGGCTGGATATCACGACACATCTATCCCCAGACCACGATGATCGGCGGCTATGGGACCAACGGTCCCGAGTTCATCGTTCTTGCTAGTGGGATGAACTTCGCTGACGCGCTTGCTGGTGCATCCTTCGCGATGCAGAACGACGGCGTTCTCCTTCTCACCGATCCCATGATGCTGACGCAGGAGACCGCCGATGAGATCGATAGGTTGACCTACTCTGAGTCGGCTGACGTTTACGTGCTGGGTGGCGTGAATGCGATCAGCCCAGACGTCGTGGATGAAGTGGGCCGTATCGCCAACGTTGCCAATGTCTATCGTGTTTCTGGGGATACGCGCTTCGAGACTGCGCTCGCTATCGCGGATGAGACGTCAGAGACCGTATCGGGAATCTCCAGCCGTGCCTTCGTGGTCAACGGCCGCAGCTTCCCGGACGGACTTGCTGTGGGTCCGATCGCGGCATTCGACAACTCCGTGGTTCTCATGACTGAAGCGGACGACGTTCCCGATTCGACCATGGACTGGATTGCCGACAATGGCATCACGGAGATCGTCCTCCTGGGTGGGACTGCTGCCGCCAATGACGATGTGTTCGCGGAGCTGGCCTCAGAAGTCACGACGGCATCGGTGACGCGGGTTGCTGGTGCGAACCGGTACCAGACTGCCATGGAGCTCGGTATCTGGGCTTACGATGAGGGTCTCTACGACGGAGATGGCGCGATCATCGCCACAGGCATGAACTGGCCTGACGGACTCGCTGCAGGCACGATCAGCTGGTCTTACAGCGATGACGACGGTTGCCCGTTGCTGTTCACGGATGCCTCGACGCTCTCCACAGAGGTCGCCGGATTCTTCACTGAGACTGGCGACGGGGTCACTGAGCCTGTGTACGTCATAGGCGGGACCTCCTCGATCAACGCAGATGTGTTCGCTGACATCGCGGATCTCTATCTGCTCAAGATGATGCCGTAACTGGTACGCATCTGGGCGTATGCTCTTTGCAGGGGGCCGGGCGACCGGCCCCCTGTTGCGTGTCAGAAAGTCTCATATGGACTGTTGCTCATGTCTTCGGGGTTTCAATACTGAAACGTCCTTGAATACCACCCCTTGAAACGGGTAGAATCTCCTTCGCTGGCACTCTCACAACATGAGTGCTAGCAATCGAGGTGAGGCAATCGCTTATGGGGGAACAGTCCCCATGTGAGGCATGCGCACCTCACCCGGAACAGTCAGTAACGTTGGGCTCGTAATGACAACAGGAGGGCAGGGAATGAATCTCAAGCCGCTCGGCGACCGCGTGGTCGTCAAGGCCGCAGAGGCCGAGGAACAGACCGCATCCGGTCTGTATATCCCGGACGCTGCAAAGGAGAAGCCGCAGAAGGGCACCGTCATGGCCGTGGGTGCTGGTCGTTTCGAGGACGGCGCTCGCGTGCCGCTCGACGTCGCAGAAGGCGACACCATCATCTACTCCAAGTACGGTGGCACCGAGATCAAGCTCGAGGGCGTGGAGTACATGATCCTCACCGAGCGCGACATCCTCGGAATCGTCCAGGACTAATACACCCATTCGAAACACAGTGAAGGAGGAACACCTAGAGATGGCAAAGGAAATTCGTTTCGACGAGGAGGCCCGCCGCGGTCTTGAGGCCGGTGTGAACAAGCTGGCCAACGCGGTCAAGGTCACCCTCGGCCCCAAGGGCCGCTACGTCGTTCTCGAGAAGAGCTTCGGCGCTCCGACCATCACCAACGACGGTGTGACGATCGCCAAGGAGATCGAGCTTGAGGACAAGCTCGAGAACATGGGCGCTCAGCTCGTCAAGGAAGTCGCGACCAAGACCAACGATGTTGCTGGTGACGGTACCACCACAGCAACGCTGCTCGCTCAGGTCATCGTGCGCGAGGGTCTGCGCAACGTGGCTGCCGGCGCTAACCCGCTTGCGATCAAGCGCGGCATCGAACAGGCTGTCGAGGCTGTCGTGGGCGCGATCAAGGACAACGCCAAGGACATCGAGGACAAAGAGGAGATCGCCAACGTTGGCTCCATCTCCGCTGCCGATGAGGTTATCGGCGCCAAGATCGCCGAGGCTATGGAAGTCGTGGGCAATGATGGTGTCATTACCGTTGAGGAGTCCCAGACCTTTGGTATCGACATCGAGACCGTCGAGGGCATGCAGTTCGACAAGGGCTACATCTCCCCGTACATGGTCTCCGATCCCGATCGTATGGAAGCGGTCATGAATGAGCCGCTGATCTTGGTGGCCAACCAGAAGATCGGCAACATCCAGGACCTGCTTCCTGTGCTGGAGAAGGTCATGCAGGCAGGCAAGCAGCTGCTGATCATCGCTGAGGACCTCGAGGGCGAGGCTCTCACCACGCTCGTGCTCAACAAGCTTCGTGGTACCTTCACTGCCGTCGCCGTCAAGGCGCCGGGCTTTGGTGACCGTCGCAAGCGTATGCTTGAGGATATTGCCATCGTCACCGGCGCACAGGTCGTTACCGACGAGACCGGTGTCACGCTTGAGAGCGTCGGACTCGAGATGCTCGGTCGCGCGAAGACCATCAAGGTGACCAAGGACAACACCACCATCGTCGATGGTGCCGGCACCGAGGCCGACATCAAGGCGCGCATCAACCAGATCAAGTCCGAGATCGAGCGTTCCGACTCCGACTTCGATCGCGAGAAGCTCCAGGAGCGTATGGCCAAGCTCTCCGGCGGCGTAGCTGTCATCAAGGTCGGCGCAGCCACCGAGGTCGAGCTCAAGGAGAAGAAGCACCGCATCGAGGACGCCCTTCAGGCGACCCGCGCAGCGGTCGAGGAAGGCATCGTCGCCGGCGGTGGCGTGGCTCTGACCGACGCGGCACATGCCGTCGAAGCTCTTTCCCTTTCGGAGGATGAGATGATCGGTGTCAAGATCATCTTGAAGGCGCTCGACGAGCCACTCAAGACCATTGCGAGCAACGCTGGTTTCGAAGGTTCTGTCGTGGTCGAGAAGGCCAAGTCGCTTCCCAAGGGCCACGGTCTGAACAGCGCGACCGGCGAGTACGGCGATCTGATGGCCATGGGCGTCATAGATCCCGTCAAGGTCACCCGCACGGCGCTGCAGAACGCCAGCTCGATCGCGGCTCTGATCCTGATCACCGAGACCGCAGTCACCGAGGTTCCCGCCAAGGATGACGGTGGCGCAGCCGCTGCCGCAGCCATGGCCGGAATGGGCGGTGGCATGGGCATGATGTAGGCCCTCGCGCCTGCACCATCCCACGCGAATGCGTGAATCACGAGGCCTCCGGCATCTGTGCCGGGGGCCTCGTTGTATAGTTGCGATGCTCGTATGGACGACGTATCCGGGTTTGAGTCGATGATCGAGAGGCATGTGGTGAGTAGCAAGCTCAGCAAGGGAATCCTGATGGCCATCGGTCTGGTGGTAGTGTCGGCGAGTGTGGCTATCGCGATCAGCGTTCTTGGTGGGAGTTCAGGAGAGGACACGCTCACTGTGGCAGAGGTCTATCAGTCGCTCCCCGGATCGACCGAGCGAATACGAGTAGCCGGTCGCATCACCGATGAGGGGATCGATCTCGAGCGGTACGCATTCGCGGAGTTCTCGCTGATGGATGTGGCCGGGGATGATCGCGAGTTGCCGGTATCGTTCGATCGCACCGTGTTCACTCTTTCGGACGATCTTCAGGCGAACATTGATGTGATCGTTGTCGGGCATCTCCGGGGCAAAGTGTTGGAGGCGTCTGAGATCCTCCTGGAGCCGTAGGGCCGTTATCGGCGTGGAGCGGGCGCCTACCAGAGGTGTGTGAATCCGCCGCGCTCGCTCGTGTGTGCATCGATGTTGAAGAGCTCGCTCAGGCGTTGCTCGGTCAGCGTCTCGGACTTGGTGCCGTCGGCCAGAATTCCGCCATCGCGCATCATGATGACCCGATCGATCTCTGGCACGATGTCCGCGATGTGGTGGGTGACCATGAGCAGACTCTGCCCTGCTTGCGCTATGCGACGGATCGCTTCGATGAAGTGGTGTCGGGCATGGGGGTCGAGTCCATCGCAGGGCTCATCCAGGATGATTGCTTCTGGTGACGGGGCAAGTGCCCGGGCGATCAGCACACGACGACCCTCGCCAGTCGACAACGTGTTCATCGTGCGCGTGGAGAGATGCGCGATCCCCAGAATCTCTTCAAGTTCCACGGCGCGAGCGCGCATGGCTTCGGTCACTTGGTGGTGACGTCGAATTCCGATGGAGCCAAAGAATCCCGAGAGCACGGTGTCGCGCACCCTCACTCGGCGCTCGCAGCGCTCCTGCAGGTCGTTGCTGACGATGCCGAAGAGTGCCCGTGCCTCCAGAAGCTCCCACCGTTCGCGCCCCAGCAGCAGCATGGAGGGCTCGCCTTCGCGCCATGCCGGTTGGATATCTCGCGTGATCGTTGAGATCAACGTCGATTTGCCCGCGCCATTGGG
The DNA here is from genome assembly GCA_002367305.1 of Actinobacteria bacterium UBA3086. Taxonomy (GTDB): domain Bacteria; phylum Actinomycetota; class Coriobacteriia; order Anaerosomatales; family UBA3086; genus UBA3086. The sequence continues at coordinate 5,788 of DFBG01000118.1, forward strand.
TCCGAGGATCGCCACATGCTCGCCGCGGTAGAGGTCAAGCGAGTCGATGTGAAGCGTCGTGTTTCCATCGCGCACGATGCTCAGATCACGCAGTGAGACGAGCGAGCTCTTGGTCAGAGGCGTCACAGTCCTGTCACCCCTGCGACAAGAAAACGCACGGCGAGGTAGAGCAGGAACAGCGCACAGAGCCCTATGATCGTGCGGTACACACGATCGGAGAGCAGGTGACGACCTCCGTGAACTGCGGCGATGACGAATCCGTACCATGCGAAGTCCGCGAGTTGGTGTCCGATGAAGAACGCGCCGACACCGATCGGCCCCATGGAGAGCCCCTGTGCCGCCAGGGTGACGCCGATGGTCACCCACCAGAGCGTCCAATAGGGGTTCGAGAGGCTCACGAGCGCGCCTTGGAGGATAGGCCCGAATCGGCTGCTCGGAGCAGGTGCCTCCTGGGCAGAGACGTCGAGGTCGGCGTTGATCGTTCCACGAACGGCACCGAGCAGCAGGTCTCCGCTCATCCAGAGCAGGAAGGCGCCACCGACGAGGGCGAGCACGGTCGAGACGGCCGGTCGGCTCAGGAATGACTGCAGGCCGAACGCGAATCCGACGAGCAGGGTGGCTTCCAACAGTGCATGCCCGACGAGCATGAGCAGTGCGGAAACGCGCCCATGTTGAAGCGTACGCGTGATGGTAACGGTCAGGAATGGCCCCGGGGCCATCGCACCGGACAGGCCGATCACCATGGCGGCGATTCCCAGTTCAAATGGACTTGTGAGCGCGGTTTCCATCAGATACCTATAGCATGACCAGCAGGAACATGCGAAGCGTCCGCTCTGCTGCGTGCCTCGATTCCGAGCGACGACTCAGGCTTCGCGTGACGCTATGAGCTGCTCGTAGTGGCCCAGGAGCTTGTCCGCCGCGATGCGGATGTCGTGCCGAGCCGAGGCGTTGACGGCTCCAGCGCTCAAGCGATCCCGGAGTGCGCTATCGGTGGCGAACGTGACCATTCCGTCGGCGTAAGCCTGCGCGCTGTTGTCGGTCAGGATACCGCTTACATCGGGGTCCACGACCTCGCCCACGCCTGGCGATGTCACGCCCAGACACGGCAACCCGGCGGCCCCGGCTTCCATCACCACCAGCGGGTACGTCTCGGACACCGACGCGGTCACGAAGAAGTCGCCCGCCGCGAGATAGTCAGGGGCATTGGCGTAGGGGATCGTTCCCGTGAAGTGCACGCGCGATGAGAGTCCTGCGGTCGCAAGCGCTTGTTCGCTGTCAGCGCGGGCCGGTCCGTCGCCCAGCACCAGCAGGGAGAGTTGGGGCACGCGTTCGGCGGCCATGATGAACGCGTCCGTGAGCTGCGACATATTCTTCTCCTCGCCGATCCGACCTAGGTAGACAGCGATCACACCGTTCGTCGGCAGACCCAACTCCGCACTCGTGAATGTTGATGGGGGTGAGCGGAACGGCTGCGTGTCGATGGCGTTGCGTAGGACGACCGCATCGTTGGTGATGCCGAACTCCACGAGCCAGTCGCGGATGATCGGGGAGGGGGCGAGCGTGAGGTCGATCCTGCTCGTGAACCGGTGGAGAGCGGTGCGAACCACGGCGTGTCGCAGGAATCGCGGAGCAAAGCGAGCGTAGGTGTCCGAGTAGAGGTCGTAGCGCGTGTGGTTGGTGAATACGATCGGAGTTCTCGGAGCACGGTGGCGAACGCCCAGCGGGCCGGACACGAAGGGATGATGGGCGTGTAGTACGTCGCACGAGTGTACCGCGTCGACGGCCTCCCGGGTGTAGCCGAGGCCAGCCTGCCATCCGGTGGACCCCCACGGGACTGCAGGACAGCGCACAACGGTCTCGGGTGTATCGTCGTGATCCCGGCTGCCAAAAGTGACCACAACCACCTCGTGGCCCAGTGCTTCGAACCGCTGCCGATAGAGGTCGATGTAGTTGGTGACGCCGCTCACATGGGGCTTGTACATGTCGGTGAGCATGCCGATTCGCATGGGTCCTCCTAGCGAGGGTATCGACATTCAAGTACAGTACGTAGCGCCTGTATACCCACTGGGTCGACACCCGGTTAGTGTCAGACACTACCAGTAACCTATTCAAGGAGTATCAACTGTGGCGCTCTCCATCGGCATCGTAGGCCTGCCCAACGTGGGCAAGTCGACTCTGTTCACCGCGCTGACCAAGCAGACCGGTGTGGCCGCGAACTATCCGTTCGCAACGATCGAGCCCAATGTGGGTATCGTGCCCGTCCCGGATGCGCGTCTGGATCGTTTGGCTGAGATCGTGGAGCCAAAACGGGTGCTTGCCGCCACCGTTGAGTTCGTGGACATCGCCGGGCTCGTCAAGGGAGCCAACGAGGGTGAGGGCCTGGGCAACCAGTTCCTGGCCAACATCCGTGAGACCGATGCGATCTGCGAGGTCGTGAGGTACTTCTCCGACCCAGACGTCGTGCACGTCGACGGCCAGGTGGACCCGGCAAGCGATGTCGAGACGATCCGCACCGAGCTCGTTCTCGCGGATCTCGCCACACTGGAGAAGGCGCTTCCTCGGCTGGAGAAGGAGGCCAAGCGCGATAAGGAGCTCTTGGCCAAGATCCCTGTCGTGCAGCGCATGCTCGCATGGCTCGCCGAGGGACACCGCGCCCGGCGTATGGACATGACGGATGATGAGCGAGAGATGCTGCGCGATCTGCACCTGCTCACCATGAAGCCCATGCTCTATGTCGCCAATGTCGACGAGGATGCGCTGGGCGAGGAGATGACGGCGATCGACGGTGTGGTTCCGATCCCGATCTGCGCCAAGGTCGAAGCGGACCTCGCAGAGCTCGAAACCGACGAGGCTGCGGAGTATCTCGAGGAGATGGGACTGGACGAGCCGGGTCTTAACACGCTGATCCGCGAGGCCTACGCCATGCTCGGTCTGCAGAGCTACTTCACGGCCGGAGTGCCGGAGGTCCGTGCGTGGACGGTGCGCATCGGCGCCAAGGCCCCCGAGGCTGCTGGCGTGATCCACACCGATTTCACCAAGGGATTCATCAAGGCCGAGGTCATGTCATACGATGATTTTGCCGAACTCGGCGGCGAGAAAGCCGCGCGTGAGGCCGGCAAGTTCCGCATTGAAGGCAAGGAGTACGTGGTGCGTGACGGCGACGTCATGCACTTCCGCTTCAACGTCTAGCGATCATCGGTCATGGAAGGGCTCGCCGGTTCGCGGTTCCGCTAATCCTTGTCGAACCGATTGCGCGCTAAACCCTTGTCGAGCTCCCAGTCCATGAGCGGATCGAGCGCCTGTTCTCCGCCGATCATGGTGAAGTCGCCGATGCGATCGGCATCGTTACGCAACCACTCTCGCTGATAGGGATTCAGATACTTGCGCCCCAGGAGCATGATCGGACGGTTCTGTTTTGCCGCCAGTGTTCCGGCCACAAGGGCATCGGGGAACGTATCCGCGGTCGCCACCATCGGTGAGACTTCACCGATGGGCCAGAAACGCTTGATGAGTGCGAGGTTCGTGGTGTATCGGTTCGATCCCCAGACCCGGGTGGTGTTCATTCGGTTCTGCAGTTGAGCGAACGCTCCGTCTCCGATGACGCTCGATCCGCCTACGACGATTGCGCGGTCTATGTCACCTGAGCGTTCGTCCAGCCAGCTCAGAGTGGGTGTCGAGATTCCCGATCGTCTTGTGAGAAGCACGGGGAATCCCATGCGCCCTGCATAAGCGGATGCGGAGACCGCATCGGGGAACGCTTCGCCGGAGACCACGATCACGTCGGCTGACGGACTGAGGGTTGTTGCGACCGCAGCCGCCGTGTCATATCGATCATGCCCGGCGATGCGTGCCACACCGGTGGACGTCTCGAGGCTGGCAGCGGCAGCAGCAGCGCTCGCGACCTCGGATCCGACCGCGGCTTCGCCACCAACGATCACGATTCGTGAAGGGGCCAGAGCGCCGAGTGCGTTTGCGGTGTCCGTCGGCAGGATGCTCGACTGGGTGAGCAGGATGGGCGCGTTGAGCTC
>DFBG01000118.1:9885-16807 GCA_002367305.1 Actinobacteria bacterium UBA3086
GCCACGGCGGTACCGTAGCGGGTCGCGCCCATGATGCGCTCGTTCAGGGGTTGGAACGGATCGGTTGCGAGGAACCGCTCGATGCCGTTGACGATGCCTTCTGCCATGCGTGTGCGGAACGTTGGGTTGAGCAGAAATGAGCGGTCGAGTGCATTGGAGAGGAATCCGGTCTCAATTAGGATTCCCGGCATGTTCGACCAACGGATGACGTAGTAGCCGACATCATCGACTTTGCGGTCCGGCATGCCGGTAGCTATCACAATCTCCTGTTGGACGAGTTCTGCGAGCTGTTTGGAGAGCAGTAGATCGGTCGTGTTGTCCCAGTTGTGATAGGTCTCGAGACCACGAGCGCTGGAACTCGTGCTCGCATTCGCGTGGATCGACACGAAGAGGTCTGCCCCCCAGTCGTTGGCAAGGTCACAGCGCTTCTGGAGGTCGTCGTAGGGTATGGACCCGCTGTCTTCATCCGGGCTGTAGTCATAGATGCCCGTGCGGCCGTCCTTGGCGTATTGCACGTAGTGGATGTCGTCCCCGTCCGGATCCCAATAGTGCCACGTGGGGATGTCGCCCGGATCGGCGAACGCGGATGTGGTTCTCGACATGTTGGTGTTGTGACCGCGTTCACGGAGTTCTTCTCGGACCGCGAGAGAGACCAAGAGGTTCACGCTCGCCTCGGAGACACCCGCGTAGTAGGCCCCGGGATATCGACCGCCGTGCCCAGGGTCGATGAAGATGTCCTCGGCAACGGCGATGTCGGCTGATGAGGGAATAAAGAGGATGCCTAGTGCCATGAGTGTGTAGAGCACACCGAGGATAAGCCGTACTTGCTGCGATGATGCCCTTACATGCATGGGCGAACTACTTTCGTATGCGGCTTCGCCGGTCTCCCGGCCGGGCCTCTGATGCTGCACGCGGAGCATGCCACATGGAGGTCGCTCAATAGGTATCATACTTGGGGTGTATTTGTCTTCGCAAACCGACTAGAATACGTTTCACCGAAACCGTGGGCGTGCGAGGCGTTGCGCGTTCGCGAGTCACGTTCCAGCACACATCAGACCAGACACTCGCTCGTATCGGTACTCGAGCGTAGCTATCTGGTCTTTGTCGTATCGTGCATACGGATGCGACACCGAGTTATGGAAGTTGTAAACGGTTCCTTCAGGGACAGCGATATCGAGGAGGCAGCGAGCAAGTATGGAGATCGAGATCGGACGAGGAAAGACCGCGCGCCGCGCATATGGATTCGACGACATCGCCATCGTTCCATCCAGACGCACACGTGACCCGCGTGATGTGGACATCAGCTGGACGTTCAACTTCCGGGGCAAGGACTACGAGTTCCCGCTGCCGGTGCTCGCTTCCGCCATGGACGGAGTGGTCGATCCCGGCTTCGCAGTGACCATGGGCAAGCTCGGCGGCATGGCCGTCTTGAACCTCGAGGGTATTCAGACGCGCTACGAAGATCCCTCCAAGCACCTCAATGCGATCGCTTCGTTCGATCGCGAAGAGGCGACCGGCAAGATGCAGGAGATTTACAAGGAGCCGGTCAAGCCCGAACTCATCACCCAGCGCATCAAGGAGATCAAGGAAGGTGGCGTTCTCGCTGCAGCATCGCTCACTCCGCAGAACTGTGAGCGCTACATAGATGCCGCTCTTGCCGGTGGTATCGATATCCTGATCATTCAGGGCACGGTTGTCTCCGCGGAGCACGTCTCCACCTACGACAAGCCTCTCGACCTCAACGCGTTCGTGCGCGATCTCGACATTCCGACCATCATCGGTGGCTGCTGCAGCTATCAGGGTGCACTGCACCTCATGCGTTCCGGCGCAGTCGGCGTGCTCGTTGGTGTCGGCCCGGGTCACGCATGCACCTCTCGTCGCGTGCTCGGTATCGGTGTCCCGCAGTGTACGGCGATCGCCGACGCGGCAGCCGCACGCACCCGTTTCCTGGAGGAGACCGGAACGTACGCACACGTCATCGCAGACGGCGGCATGCGCCACGGTGGCGATCTCGCCAAGGCCATCGCCTGTGGTGCGGACTCCGTCATGATCGGCTCACCGCTCGCCGCAGCCTCCGAGGCTCCCGGCCGCGGTTATCACTGGGGTATGGCCACGTTCCACCCCGACCTGCCTCGCGGAACCCGCGTTCGTGCAGGCATCAAGGGTTCCCTCGAGGACATTCTCCTGGGCCCGGCGCACGAGAACGACGGCGCCCTGAACCTTTTGGGTGGGCTGCGCACCTCCATGGCCACCTGTGGCTACGAGAACCTCAAGACGTTCCAGAAGGCCGAGGTCATGGTCGCCCCGTCGCTCCAGACCGAGGGCAAGGCTCTGCAGAACGCGCAGGGCGTCGGGATGGGTCGGTAGCACGTGACCGGTTATCACGAAGAACAGCCGACGGTTCTCGTAGTCGACTTTGGCGCGCAGTACGCCCAGCTCATCGCTCGGCGCGTGCGTGAGGCCAAGGTCTTCTCGGAGATCGTGGGACATGATATTTCTGTAGAAGAGATCGAGCGCCGGAATCCTGCGGCGCTCATCCTTTCGGGTGGCCCTGCGAGCGTGTACGCCGACGGTGCCCCCAAGATGGATCCTGCCATCTTTGACATGGGGATTCCCATCCTGGGCTTCTGCTACGGTATGCAGCTCATGGCGCTTGAGTTGGGCGGCGCGATCCCCAAGACGGACATCGGCGAGTACGGATTCGCCGAACTGACCATCATCGAGCCCGAGAGTGCACTCTTCGAGGGCGTGCCTGAGGCTTCGCAGTGCTGGATGAGCCACCGTGACAGCGTGGGCACCGCCCCCGATGGCTTCACGGTCACCGCGCGCACCGAGATCACCGGCGTAGCCGCCATGGAGGACGCGGGCCGCAAGCTCTACGCGACCCAGTTCCACCCCGAGGTGGCACACACCGAGCATGGCCAGCGCATGATTCGTGCGTTCCTGCACAACATCGTCGGCATTCCTCCCTTGTGGACCATGGTCAACATCATCGACTCGACCGTCGATCGCATTCGTGAGCAGGTCGGCGACGATCACGTCATCTGTGGCCTTTCCGGCGGAGTCGACTCCAGTGTGGTCGCGGCGCTTCTGCACCGTGCGATCGGCGATCAACTCACGTGCGTGTACGTGGATCACGGCATGATGCGGCTGAACGAGACAGAAGAGGTCCTGCGCGTCTTCCGCGATCAGTTCAACATCGATCTCATACACGTCGACGCCGAGGACCGGTATCTGGATCTGCTCGCAGGGGTCACCGATCCTGAGCGCAAGCGCACTATCATCGGCGAGGAGTTCTGGAAGGTCTTCTTTGACGAGGCCACCAAGCTCAAGGGCGTGAAGTGGCTCGCCCAGGGCACGCTCTATCCCGATGTGGTCGAGTCCGGCGGAAAGAACAACGCCAAGATCAAGAGTCATCACAATCTCATCCCGTTCCCTCCGGGTGTGCACTTCGATCTCATCGAGCCTTTGCGCACGCTCTTCAAGGACGAGGTTCGTGCCGTGGGTGCCGAACTCGGTCTTCCCGACGAGATCGTGCATCGTCAGCCGTTCCCGGGTCCGGGGCTCGCCGTGCGTATCATCGGCGACATCACGCGCGAGAAGCTTGACATGCTCCGCGAGGCCGACGCGATCGTGCGCGAGGAGATATTCAACTGGGACACCGACCGTGAGGTCTGGCAGTACTTCGCCGTCCTGCCAGATATCAGAAGCGTCGGCGTGATGGGAGATGAGCGGACATACGCGCACCCCATCATCGTTCGTGCGGTGGCCAGTGCGGATGCCATGACAGCGGACTGGGCGCGACTGCCCCACGAGTTGCTCGCGAAGATGAGCAACCGCATCATCAACGAGGTGGATGGGATCAATCGTGTGGCATACGACATAACGTCGAAGCCGCCGGGTACCATAGAGTGGGAATAGAGAAACTGTGACACACCGGACGTCGGCCAAAATGAGCCGGCGTTCGTGCAAAGGGTTCCGGTGACAAGGAGAGGCAGATGACGAACGAGAAGGACGCCCAGGCTCAGATCGAAGAGCACAGGGCGCGAATCGACGAGATCGACTGCCAGCTGGTCAAGCTGCTCAATGAGCGCGGCGAGCAGTCGCTGGCCATTCGTGGGCTCAAGCCGCAGGTTCACTGGGGCCTCTACGATCCTGCACGGGAACAGAAGATCTTCGAGAACCTCGCCAGTTGCAATGACGGTCCGCTCTACTCGGACAATCTGCGCGAGATCTACGAGGCGATTCTTCACGTCATGAAGGAGCTCAGAGCATGAGCGCCGAGGAGAAGCTCACACCACAGAACGCTGTCGTGCGCGACGGCGCGGTGACACTGATCGCCGGCCCGTGTTCGATCGAGAGCCGCGAGCAGATGCGAGAAGTAGCTGCTTGCTGCAAGGAACTGGGCATCAAGGTCATGCGCGGAGGAGCCTACAAGCCGCGCACCTCCCCGTTCTCCTTCCAGGGCCTCGAAGAGAAGGGGCTCGAGCTCCTGCGCGAGGCGGCCGATGAGTACGGACTGCTCACCGTCACCGAGGTCACTGATTCAGCACATGCCGAGAAGATCGCCGAGTATGCCGACATGATCCAGATCGGCACGCGCAATATGGCCAACTTCTCTCTGCTCCGCAAGGTGGGGGAGGTCACCGCTGAGAATCACAAACCTGTCGTGTTCAAGCGGGGCATGGCCGCCACGATCGAGGAGTGGCTGCAGGCCAGCAACTACATCACCATGAACGGCAACGAGAACGTGATCTTGTGCGAGCGGGGCATCCGCACCTTTGAGACCGCAACGCGTTTCACGCTCGACATCTCAGCGGTTCCGGTAGTCAAGAAGCTCTCGCTGCTACCAATCATCGTGGATGTTTCGCATCCCACGGGAAGTGCGGATCTCGTGCCCGCCGTGTCGCGTGCTGCAGTTGCCGTAGGGGCTGATGGTGTCATGGTCGAAGTGCATCCCAATCCACGTGAGGCCTTGTGCGACGGGCCTCAATCTCTTGACCTTGAAGGATTAAGGAAACTTGTTGTCGAACTTAATCCTGTAGCCGCATCGATCGGAAGAGAACTGGGCTGACGCGCGGCACGTGTCAGATCCGGGGTCGAGGGTTGCAGGACGTACAGGGGCGAGGATAAGGGGAACAGGTGTCGGAACTTCCAGGCACGCCAAGATTCTGCCCACACTGTGGGGCGGTGGGGACCAAGCGACTGGGCGGTTGCTCGGTCTGCGAGCTCACGGTCTGCGAGAGGTGCGGCAACTATCAGCACATCGCCGGTGAGCGGAAACTCGTACACAATGAATGCTTACATAAGACGGGCGACTCCTTCTCCATGATCAAGTTCATCAAGTAGTACCCTCCCGCGCGCAGCGCGTGTACACTGTCTGTTCTATGACTATCTCACTGGACGATCTCAACCCGGCGCAGCGCGATGCCGCCGTCGCAACCGAAGGCCCTCTGCTTGTTCTCGCAGGGGCAGGTTCGGGCAAGACGCGTGTGCTCACGTATCGCATCGCGCATATCATTGGCGACAAGGGCATTGAGCCGCGCCAGATACTCGCCATCACGTTCACCAACAAGGCCGCGCAGGAGATGCGCGAGCGTCTTGCGACGATTGTCGGCGGATCCGTTCGTGCCATGTGGGTACTGACGTTCCACGCCATGTGCGTGCGTATGATCCGTGCCAACGCCGAGAAGATCGGCTACACCCCGTCATTCACCATCTACGACACCGATGATGCCAAGCGCATGGTCAAACGCTGCATGGCAGAGCTCGATCTCGACCCCAAGCGCTATCCGGTGAACAACATCGCGCACCGGATCTCGTCGGCCAAGAACGAGCTCAAGGGGCCCGTGGAGTTTGAGAAGTCGGCGTTCATGCCCATGGACAAGGCCACCGCGCAGGTCTACACGCTGTACCGCAAGCGGCTTCGCGAGGCCAATGCTCTCGACTTCGATGACCTGCTGATCGAGGCGCACCGCCTGCTGTCGGAGCATCCGGACGTGCTCGACGCCTATCAGAATCGGTTCCGCTACATTCATGTCGACGAGTACCAGGATACGAACCACGTGCAGTACCGGATCGTGAACCTGCTCGCAGGCAAGCACAAGAACCTCATGGTCGTCGGCGATGACGACCAGTCGATCTACGGCTGGCGTGGTGCCGACCTCACTAACATCCTTGAGTTCGAGAAGGACTACCCCGACGCCACCGTCGTGAAGTTGGAGCAGAACTACCGTTCCACCGAGACGATCCTGGCTGCGGCCAACGCGGTCGTGGCCAACAACACCGGTCGCAAGCCCAAGACGCTCTGGACTGCGAATGCGGGCGGCGAGTCGATCAGTCGCTACTATGCCGGTGACGAGAAGGACGAGTCGCGTTGGGTGGGTACGGAGATCGAGCGTGTCATGCGCGAGGAGCACCGCAGCTACAAGGATTTCGCGGTCTTCTATCGCACCAACGCTCAGTCGCGCGTCGTGGAGGATGTGTTCCTGCGCGCAGGCATCCCGTACCAGATCGTGGGTGGCACGCGGTTCTTCGATCGTGCCGAGATCCGCGACGTCATGGCGTACCTCAAGGTGATCGCGAACCCCGCAGACGCGATCTCGCTCGCTCGCATCATCAACGTGCCCAAGCGCGGGATCGGCAAGTCATCGGTCGACAAGCTGACATACGAGGCGGTGGCGGCGGGGATAACGCTCTATGAGGCCGTCAAGGCCGCGCCTGAGGCCGATTGGCTGGGCGCAAGTCCTCGCACCAAGGTCGGCGCTTTCGTGAGCCTCTTGAGCGAACTGGAGCAGCTGAAGGGCTCCACCATGCGCGAGCAGGTTGAGTTCGTCGTTGAGACGAGCGGACTGCTTCGCTCGCTGGATGCGGAGCGCACCATTGAGTCCGAGGGACGCGCCGAGAACATCCGCGAGTTCTT
>DFBG01000169.1 GCA_002367305.1 Actinobacteria bacterium UBA3086
ACGCAGAACGACAAGAAGAGCGACTCCGCCAGGGTCGGGGAGATGGTGTCGGCCGCGATCGATTCAGGTGCCGATGTGGTCGTGGCACCCGTTGGTGCCGAGGGTGACCACAGGGGAGCTCCGGGAGCGATGATGCTCGGAGGTTCTCCGGTGGCCAGGTCTCTGTGGCGAGACGTCAGTGCGTTCGGCGACACCGCTCAGCTGTTGGGAGATACGTGTTTCGACCCCGACGTCATGCGGACGCTTTCCAAAGAGCCGCCTGATGCGTTGATATTGCATCCCGGTTCCGAGTCCGACCTGCAGGCTGAGGCTCTCCTCGAGTACGCGATCGGGCTCAGCTTGTCCGTGTCGTCGCTCGTGATCGTGAGTGAGTGTGTCCCGGAGATCGGTTCCGGGGTGGGCTGGAGTGCCATCGTATCCCTCGGTGAGATTCTTGCCGAGGGGGAATCGGCCACCGATACGCTTTTCGCTGAGGTCGACGTGCCTGTGGCGGCTCCTGATCCTCGCGAGGAGCTTCCGACTCCGGCGGCGATTCTCTCCAATCGACTCTCCGTGCATCGGGGCGACCGTCCTGATGTCGGCTATCTGGCCGAGCTCAGCTGAGCGTGGCCCACGCATGAGTGTGTCGTGACGACATGCTAGAATCTGCACTGAAAACGAGACGGCCCGTTCGCGGGTCGTCGTACGTGTCGGGGGAGTTCCCAACGGGCGGTCATCGCCACTGATTCGATGCGAAAGAGGAGCAGATGTCGTATCCCAAGGTCACTGTAGTGGGCGCAGGACAGGTTGGTGCCACTGCGGCATTCCTGCTGCTTGAAAAGAGTCTTGCAGACGTCGTATTGATCGATGTCGCAGAAGGCCTGCCTCAGGGCAAGGCGCTCGACATGATGCACAGTCGCTCGGTGGAGCATTTCGGCCCTCGTGTGACGGGCACTAACGACTACGCCGATACCGCCGGCTCAGATGTGATCGTCGTGACCGCTGGTCTGGCTCGCAAGCCGGGTATGACACGCGATGATCTGTTGGCGGCCAATGGGCGGATCGTCCGGTCGGTCATCGAGCAGGCGGCGGCCGCCTCGCCCGATGCGATCATCCTCTGCGTGACCAACCCTCTCGACATCATGGTCGATCTCGCCTGGAAGGTCTCAGGGCTGCCTGCGCAGCGTGTTTTCGGCATGGGCGGTGTGCTGGATTCGGCACGCTTCGCATACTTCATCGCCGCAGAGACAGGCGTGGACATCTCCAAGATCGACGCTCTTGCGTGCGGTGCTCATGGCGACGCCATGGTGCCCATGCCCCGTCATTCTTTCGTCGACGGTACGCGTCTCACGGATCTCCTGTCGGCTGACTCCGTTACAGAACTCTGCCGACGGACCATCTTCGGTGGCGCGGAGGTCGTCTCGCTGCTCAAGACGGGTAGCGCGTTCTATGCGCCCGCCGCATCGGTCGTGCGCATGGTTAAGGCGATCCTGACCGACTCCGGCGATGTGGTTCCCAGTTGCGTTCGGCTCGAGGGAGCGTACGGAATCGACGGCGTTCACATGTCGGTACCGGCCCGCCTCGGTCGTGCCGGCGTTCTTGAGGTTCCCGAACTGGATGTCGATGATGCGGAGCGGGTTGCGCTTCAGGAGTCGGCACGCACGATTCGGACGGCGATCGAGACACTTGAGGGCAAAGACGCGTGATCACGTCGGCCGACATCGCACGTGCGGTGACAGCAGCCGTAGGGGAGGCTGCAGTCACACTGCGGCCGGATGCGTATGCCGCCATGCGGAAGGCGCTCTCAACCGAGCGTTCTGAGCGTGGCCGACGCGTTCTGGAGCAGCTTCTGGCGAACGCGGACATCGCGATGGCTGATTCGGTGCCGCTCTGTCAGGACACGGGCACCGTGTGGGCCTGGGTCGAGCTCGGTGAGAACGAGAGCTTGACCGGCGACGTGCAGTCAGCCGTGGACCGTGCGGTGGAGGAATCCTATGCGCGCCACAAACTGCGTATGAGCGTGGCTCGCGATGCCCTTTTCGATCGCTCCAACACAGGAACCAACACTCCGGCGTTCGTGGAGGTCACTTCGCGGACCGGTGCAGGCGCCACAGTGCACGTCATGCTCAAAGGCGGCGGTTCGGACAACTCGTCGGCCCTGGCCATGCTCGAGCCCGGTGATGGTATGGCCGGTGTCGAGCGGTTCGTTCTTGAAACGGTGCAGGCCAAGGCCACGGGTGCGTGTCCTCCTGTCGTCGTCGGTGTGGGTGTGGGCGGCAGCTTCGACAAGGTCGCCGGACTCGCCAAGAAGGCTTTGCTGGGATCCCTTGATGAGGTTTCGGCCGATCCCGAGATAGCAGCTCTTGAACAAAGGCTCTTGGCTCAGGTGAACGCCACGGGAATCGGTCCCGCCGGTCTGGGAGGGGATACCACTGCACTTGCCGTGAAGGTCAAGACTGCGCCGTGTCATATCGCCGCATTGCCCGTGGCGGTCAACATGGGATGTAGCGCGGTGCGTACGGCTACCGTAGAGGTGACCGGGTGAGTGCCGAGACCGGAGTGACCATAACTGCGCCGGGTGCATTCCGTCGTCTGCTGAGCAATCGACAGTTCCGCCTGCTCTGGTTCAGCCAATTCGTGTCCGGCGTGGGCGATTGGCTGGTCATCGGCTTCCTGATGCCGCTCGTCACCACGCTCTCCGGCGGATCATCATTCGCGGTTGCCGGCATCATGATCGCCAAGATCATCCCTGCGCTGGTGTTCTCGTCGGTTACGGGCGCGCTGGTCGATCGATTCGACCGACGCAGGCTCATGATGGTGTGCGACGCGACACGCGCGCTGCTGACTTTCGGACTCCTGGTCACCAATAGTCTCGCCGTCATCTATCTCACGGTCATGATCATGGAGATCGCCTCGTTGTTCTTCGTGCCGGCCAAGAACGCGCTCATCCCTCTTCTGGTCGACGATGATGATCTCACTGCAGCGAACTCGCTGTCGTACACGACTCAGCAGGCCAGCATGGTGATCGGTCTGACTGCATCAGGTGCGATTCTCGCTGCGTTCGAGGCTATCGTGCGATTCGGTTTGGGAGTCGACATCCCCATCATGAGCACGTTGCTCAACCTGCTTCGTCCGGCGTTGCTCGGACCGCGGACAGGTGTGTTCTTCAATAGCCTCACCTTCATCGCTTCTGGCGTGGCGATCCTGCTCATGCGACTCAAGGTCCATGCACCTCGTGGAGAGGGCGGCATTCAGCTTGAGATGTTGGGCAAGGATGTCGTGGAGTCATTCCGCTTCCTGCGGGATCACAATGAGCTTCGCGGTCTCCTCGTCACGATCGGCGGTGCGATCTTGGGCGGCGGAGCGATCATTCCGGTCGGCCTGGTGTACGTGCAGCAGTCAGTCACACGAGGCGCCAGCGTCGATGAGTACATAGAGCGGTTGCTTGGACCGTTGGTCGCGGCACCGCAGACCTTCACCCTGGTCTTTCTGGCGCTCGGCATGGTTGCCGGGGCATTGCTCGTTCCTCGGCTGGCGAACTATCTCAAACTCCAAGCGCTCTTCTTGGGAGGCGTGGCCGGCTTTGGGCTGGCCATGATCGGTTTCGCCATTTCGGAGAGCTTTGCGGTACTCGGCTTCTTCACTGCCATGGCGGGCCTTTGTCTTGCAGCGGTGACGGTTGCGGGTAATACCTATGTTGCACAGACGGTGGCCGATGAGATCCGCGGTCGGGTGTTCACGGCGCTCGAATCCGTCATACGAGTCTCATTGCTGCTTTCGATGATCGTCGTGGCCCCTCTGGGGGACATGGTCGCCGGTGTCGTCCTCGCGGTGGTCAGTCTTCGTGGTGGCGATATGGCCGGGGCCGCACTCACCGGCCCGCGGATCACGCTCATACTGGCCGCCTTGGTCGTGCTCAGTGCGGCATTCTATGCACTCAGGCGCCTGAACTGGCGTACTGAAGTAGTGGAGTCGTGACGATGGTTACCGAGAACATGGTGGGGTCGAGTCCGAGGCGCGTGAGTCTGCCGCTTTCATCTCAAGATGCATCATCGTTGCGTGTGGGCGATGAAGTGCTTCTGACAGGTCCGGTATTCACCGCCCGTGATGCCACGCATGCCCGTTTGGTCGCCGAACTCGACACACTTGGGGTGCTGCCGTACGGACTTGAGGGCCACGTGCTCTTCTATGCTGGACCGACCCCTGCCGCCGCCGGTCGACCGGTGGGCTCGGTGGGTCCCACCACTGCTAAACGAATGGACTCCTTCACGCCCGCGTTGCTCGCGGCTGGTGTGCGCGGCATGATAGGCAAAGGTGTCCGATCCCAAGCGGTTCGAGAGGCATGCGCTCTGCAGGGCGCCGTATACTTCGCTGCAGTCGGAGGATCCGCGGCACTGCTGGCCACCAGAGTCGTTTCATCGCAGACCATCGCGTACGCGGAGCTGGGTACCGAGGCCCTCGTACGCATGGAGCTCCAGGATTTCCCCGTGTTCGTTGCCATCGATGCGATGGGTAACGATCTCTATGCATCCGCCGCAGATGAGTGGCGTTCACGCTCAGCCGAGGAGAGCTCATGATCGAGGGCGGCTTGCTCATAACATTCGAGGGTGGCGAGGGCTGCGGCAAGTCGACGCAGATCGCCAGACTCGCAGCATACTTGCGTCGTGTGGGGCTGGATGTGCGCGAGGTTCGCGAGCCGGGCGGAACGCTCGTGGGTGAGGCTGTGCGTCAAGTGCTGCTCGATCCCCAGCACAGTTCGCTTGACTCGGTGGCGGAGCTTCTTCTCTACGAGGCCTCACGTGCACAGAACGTTGCAGAGGTCGTGAGGCCGAGCATGCAGTCGGGCCAGATCGTGCTGCTCGATCGCTTCTATGACTCCTCCACGGCATATCAGGGTTTCGGTCGCGACATCGGCCGAGACAAGGTCGAGGCCATGAATCATATCGCTACAGGCGGACTCGTCCCTGACCTCACCCTGCTACTCGACATTGATCCTGTCGAGGGCTTGCGTCGGGCCACGGGAGGCGGTGCGGACAGACTTGAGCAGGAGAGTGCCGCGTTCCACGCTTGTGTTCGAGAGGGATTTCTCACACTCGCTGCCGATGAGCCCGATCGCTTCGCGGTCATCGACGCCAGTGGCACTCCCAAGGCGATCGAGGAGTCCGTGCTGAGTGAAGTTCGTACGCGGCTACCGCGTCTCGCTGCTCTGTTGGGGGAGAAGTAGACATGCACCGAGCCTGCGTGTTCGACGACCTCATCGGTCAGCAGCGTGTCGCCGATTTCCTGGGAAAGGCTGCGGGTGACGGCACGATCAGCCATGCGTATCTCTTTGCAGGACCGCCTGGGGCCGGCAAGAAGACGGCCGCCAAGTCGTTCGCTTGTGCCTTGCTCTGCGATGACGGGGGATGCGGCGCGTGCGCAGCGTGCTACAAGATCAAGCGGGGGCTGCATCCCGATGTGCACATGGTCACGCCAGAGGGCGCGGCATCGTACATGGTCTCGCAGATCAGGGAGCTGATCCACGATGTCCATCTCAAGCCGGTGGACGGGAGTCGCAAGATATACATCGTCGAAGCGGCCGATGCGTTCAACGATGGGTCGGCCAATGCGTTCCTCAAGACCTTAGAGGAGCCTCCCGATGACGTGACGATCATCCTGCTCACGCACTCATTCGACGCGGTGATACCCACGGTGGCGTCGCGCTGTCAGATCGTGAGGTTTAAAAGGATCCCGCCATCGATGGCCGAGGGTATCATCGTCGAGCGTACAGGGGTGGACTCCGCGCAGGCGCGTGCGGCTCTGGCTGCCGCCGGGGGAGTGATCGCTCGCGCCAAGGAGCTCCTGGACTCGCCCATGCGGCGTGAGGCTCGTGACAAGGTGCTCGCGACTCTCAAAGACTTGGCCACCATGGATGGGCACGATGTGCTCGTCGCCGCACGTGATCTTCTTGCTGCGGTCAAGGCTCCCCTCGAGGAGATCAAGGCGTTACAGGCCGAGGAGATCCGTGAGCGTGAGGAGTTTCTCGGTTCGTCGGTGGGTAAGGCGGTCATCGATCGCCACAAACGTGAGCTCACTGCGCGTGAACGCGAGGGAATCGCAGAGATATTCGCCGTTACCGAGAGTTGGCTGCGCGATTGCTTGGTCATGTCCCAGGGACTCGACGATTTGGTGTCCAATCTGGACGTCCGAGACGCAATGGAAGAGGTCGCGGTCGTCATTACTCCGAACGCGGCGACCAAGGCACTTGCGTCAGTCAAGGAGACACGAAGGCGTGTCTCGTATAATGTGAACCCTCAGCTGGCCATGGAAGCCATGCTGTTCGATATACGGGAGGTACTCATATGCCCACGGTAGTGGGTGTCAAACTCAGGTTCGCCCCCAAGACGCTTTTCTTCGACCCTACGGGGTTCGACGTGGCGCAGGGCGACCATGTGATAGTCCAAACGGAACGAGGCACCGAGTTCGGTGTCGTTGTTGATGAGGCGCATGAGATGGCTGCGTCCCAGCTGTCGGCACCACTGAAGCCACTGAGTCGCATGGCAACAGAGAACGATCTCGCGAAGGACCAGGAGCACAAGGGGCTCGAAACCGAGGCCATGCCCGTCTTTCGCGAGCTCGTAAGAGAGCACAAGTTGGAGATGAAGCCGGTCGACGTTGAATATCTTTTCGACGGAGGCAAGGTCGTCTTCTACTTCACCGCCGACGACCGCGTGGACTTTCGTGAACTCGTTCGCGATCTCGCGTCTCGGTTCAAGGTCCGCATCGACATGCGCCAGGTCGGCGTGCGCGATGAGGCACGCATGGTGGGCGGGATCGGTCACTGTGGACAGGTGCTTTGTTGCACCCGTTTCCCCGGTGACTTTCATCCAGTCTCCATCAGGATGGCCAAGGAGCAGGATCTTCCGCTGAACCCGCTCAAGATCAGCGGACTCTGTGGTCGACTCATGTGCTGTCTGCGCTATGAGTTCGAGGCCTACAAGGATTTCAAGGGGCGTGCGCCCAAGCGCAAGTCGATCGTGGAGACGCCGCTCGGGTTGGCCAAAGTGCGTGATTTCAACACGCCGCGAGAGACCGTGACCCTCAAGCTCGAGAACGGCGACAGTCTCGTGGTGCCCGTGGCAAAGATGACTTGCTGCAAGGACAAGGGTTGTCCCTGTGCGGTGAGCAAGGAGGCTCTGGCTGAGATCCAGGCGGAGGAGCAGGCTGCATCCCCGTTGTCGACTAGTCCTGTTCCCGAGTTGACGTCCACCGTGGGCTCCAAAGAGGTAAAGACCAACCAGTCATCCTCGGACAAGAAACCTCGCCGCAAGTCGCGTCCCGGTAGAGGTGGTGGCGGTTCGGGCAAGCAGTCCGGATCATCTGAGAAAGACAAAAAGGATCAGAAATCATCTTCACCCTCGGGCGAGACCAAGAAGTCATCCGGCCGCCGTCGCTCACGACGTTCGCGCGGTGGCAAGAATTCGGGCAACAGCGGCGCTGCGGCGACGTCTTCGGGCGCAGCCAAGCAGACCCCATCCACGCAGAATGCCCCTAAGCAGTCCGGTGGTGGTGAAGGTGGATCTACAGCCGCACAGCCTTCGACACGGAGACGGCGTCGTCGCCGTCGTCCACCCGAGGGTGGACAGAGCACGGAAAATGGTTAGAATACGTCGAGGTACGCCGACGTAGCTCAGTTGGCCAGAGCACCGCACTCGTAATGCGGGGGTCAGGGGTTCGAATCCCCTCGTCGGCTCCATGTCTTGAATCGAAGGCGGCACATATGTGCCGCCTTCGTTGTGTCTTGACGTCCAAAAGTGTCGGGGGGGGTGATGCGAGGAGCCGCGGGGGGATTCATCTTGGGCCCCGGAATACCCCTCAGGGCTTGAGAGAGCTTGTAACTTCTGTTACTTTGTCTAGAACCCGACGCCCTCGGGAGGAATCTCGTATTACCACCCTGGGGGCGTTGTCGTATCCTGAAGGTGGCCATGCTAGCGAAGCATGCGGAGACGAGAAAGGTCGCCGAACACAGATGGTGGACTACCTCATCATAGGCGCGTTCGTCCTGATCGGACTGGTGTTCACCGCTGCCGCCGTCACGGCCTCCAATGTTCTGAGTCCCTCTGCTCCCTCCAAGGAGAAGGGCGAGACCTACGAGTGCGGTTCGACTCCTGTCGGACCCCCGTGGGTGCAGTTCAGGGTCGGCTACTACGTGTACGCACTTCTCTTCGTGGTCTTCGATATCGAGACTGTGTTCCTCTACCCGTGGGCTGTCGCCTTTGGCAAGCCGGGCCTGTTCATTCTCGTGGAGATGGTCATCTTCATCGCCATCCTCGCCGCCGGGCTCGCGTATGCCTGGAAAGAGGGTGCGCTCACGTGGCGATAGACCGTTTCACTGGCGAGAACTCCATCGCCTTCATCAAGCTCGAGCAACTCTTTGACGTCGCTCGTCGCAACTCTCTCTGGTACATGGCCTTCGGCATCGCATGCTGCGCGATCGAGGGCCTCATGAGTGCATCCGGCCCGCGGTTCGACTTTGATCGTATGGGTGTGTTCTTCCGCGCATCTCCTAGGCAGGCCGATGTCATGATCGTGGCCGGCACCGTGAACCAGAAGATGGCCGAGACGGTGAAGACGCTGTACGACCAGATGCCGGAGCCCAAGTGGGTCGTGGCGATGGGTGCATGCGCGTGCACAGGCGGTCCGTTCCGCGAGTATCCCAACGTTGTGCTCGGCGTGGACCAGATCGTTCCGGTCGATGTCTACATCCCCGGGTGCCCACCGCGGCCCGAGTCGGTTCAGTACGGTTTCATGCAGCTGCAGGACAAGATCAAGAAGCAGACGGAGGATCGCCTTGCTGCCCGACGCGACAGTCGTTAAGCACATCCTCGCGGAAGCGGGGTTGGCCGACACGGACGTCCAGGAAACGACCCTGGGGCTCGTGTGTACTGTTGCGCCCGCCGAGGTGGCTCCCGCGTTCGCTGCACTCAAGGATTCTGAACTCGACTTTGTCATGCTCGTGGATCTCATGGGCACCGACACCGGCGAGGACATCGAGCTTTCGTACCACCTGCGCTCCTTTACGCGCGACGAGGAACTGCACGTGAAATGCACGGTGGCCTATGACGCCGAGATCGCCTCGGTCTGGAACGCATATCCTTCGGCACTCATGCCTGAACGCGAGACCGCCGAGCTACTGGGACTCACCCTTTCGGGTCACCCCAATCCCAAGCGCCTTCTCACCGTCGATGGTGTGGAGCCGCTCCTGCGCAAGTCTTCACTGATCCGCACGCTTCAGGAGGTGCGCGAGCGGTGACCGATGCCCGTGACATAGCGACCGAGGTGGGTATGCTCGCCCCCGAGGGAACCCATGATCCAGGACTACCTCCGGCCGGCATTCGGCGTGCGCCGGAAGGCGTTGACGGGCTCACCACCGAGCACCTCATCATCAACATGGGTCCCCAGCATCCGTCCACGCACGGCGTGCTCCGCATGATCGTGGAGATGGACGGCGAGGAGATCGTGAGTGCGGAGGCCTCCATCGGCTATCTGCATCGCGGCATCGAGAAGCTCGCCGAGCACCGTCGCTACAACGCGCTCGGAACGCTCATGGACCGCGGTGACTACGTTTCGGGCATTCACGGTGAGCTTGCTTCGGCGTTGGCCGTCGAGAAGCTCATGGAGATCGAGATTCCGCGCAAGGCCGACTATCTGCGCGTATTGCTCTCGGAGATCAACCGTATCGCGAGTCATCTGGTCTGGTTCGGCACCTTCGGGCTCGATACCGGCGCCATGGGCCAGTTCCTGTACGCCATGCGCGACCGCGAGTTCCTCGTGGACATCCTCGAGAGCATCACCGGCTCCCGCATGATGTTCAACTACGTACGCCCCGGCGGTGTGCTCGCTGATCTGCCCGTAGGAATGGATGCACAGATCCGCGAGTTCAGCGACGGATTCGACGCCTACCTACAGGAGCATCACGAGCTGCTCGGCGGCAATGAGATATTCCAGCACCGCGTGAAGGGCATTGGCACGATCGATCGCGACAGCGCGCTCGCGTTCGGTCTGTCCGGCGCGAACCTGCGTGGTTCAGGCGTGGCCTTNNGAGATGCGCCAGTCCAACCGCATGATCCGTCAGTGTCTTGACGGCATGCCGGAAGGCGGCTTCACCGCCAAGGTGCCCAAGGTGCTCCGCCCGCCAGCGGGCGAGGTCTACGCCGCAGTCGAGTCGAGCCGAGGAGAGACGGGCATCCATCTGGTCTCCCAGGGCGGCGACACACCATATCGCTTCCACTACAAGGCCCCCTCGCTTGCGGTGCTCCAGGCGCTTGAGGAGATTCTGCCCGGCCACCTGCTCGCCGATGTCGTGATGATCATCGGCAGCACGGACATCATGCTGGGGGAGATCGACCGATGAGCGATGTGTTGCGTGTCATCCTCCCTGTGCTGGCCGCCGTGGGTCTCATGCTGACCAACGGTGTCGTGCTCATCTACATGCTGCGCAAAGTCCTGGGCCACCTGCACCTGCGCCTCGGCCCCATGCATGTGGGCTGGCATGGTGTCCTGCAGACCGTGGCCGACGTGGGCAAGTTGCTCACCAAAGAGGACATCACGCCCAACAACGTGGACAAGGCCCTGTTCTTCCTCGCGCCGGCAGCCGTGTTCGTGCCGTCGCTCATGGCGTACGCCGCGATCCCGTTCTCTGAGACCTGGCGCATCACGTCGCTCGATACCGGTCTGCTCTACACGTTCGCGGTGCTCTCGCTCGTGCCGATCGGCGTCCTCATGGCGGGCTGGTCGTCGGCGAACAAGTGGGCGCTTCTCGGCGGCATGCGCGCTGCGGCGCAGCAGATCGCCTATGAGGTTCCGCTGTTGCTCTCGGTGTTGCCCATCGTGATGTTGTCGGGCTCACTCGATCTCGTCGAGATAGTCTCGGCGCAGGGTGGCTACTGGCTCGGCTTCGTGCCTCGCTGGTTCGTGCTGCACCCGCTCGGTTTCATCGCATCCCTGATCTTCCTAGTTGCCGGGCTGGCCGAGCTCAATCAGACACCGTTCGACATGTCGGAGGCTGAGTCGGAACTGGTCGCAGGGTTCGCCAGCGAGTACTCCGCAATGAAGTTCGGCCTGCTGTTCCTCTCCGAGTTCAGCAACTCTTTCATCATCTCCGCACTGGGCATCACGCTGTTCTTCGGCGGGTGGACGCTTCCCTGGATTCCCGCCGACTGGGTCGCACACATCGGACCGATCATCTTCATGCTCAAGACCTACATCGGCATCGCCGTGTTCATGTGGATTCGCGGGACCTATCCGCGTGTGCGCATCGACCAGCTCATGTCGCTGGGTTGGAAGCGCCTCATTCCCATCTCACTTTCCCTGATCATGGTCACGGGCATCGCGATGAAAGTCGTGGAATCCGTGCGGGGGGTGAGCTGATATGTGGGGCGCCGGACTCATCAACGGACTGCGTATCACCATGCGCAACATGCTGCGTGGGCCGATTACTGTGATGTATCCCTACGAGAAGCTCGAACTACCCGAGCGCTCGAGGTGGGCGGTCCGTTCCAAGTACTTCGAAGACGGGGACCCCCGCTGCACCGCATGCATGGCGTGTGTCCGCTCCTGTCCCGACCACATCTTGGATCTCGAGGTTACGACTGCAGAGGACAAATCCAAGCATATCGACCGCTTCTCGTACGAAGTGGGCGCGTGCATGATGTGCGGTCTCTGCGTAGAGACGTGTCCGTTCGACGCGATCGAGATGAGCCACGACTACGAACTCGCGGTGACCGACGCGCCACTGCTCAGCGAGGATCTGCTCGCGGATGTGGATGCGGCATCAGCCAAACGTCATCGTGAACTCAAGGCGGCTGCCCAGGCGGCTGCAGAGGCCGCCGCCCCTTCCGCAGCCCCTGTGGCCGACGATGCTGCACCGACCGAGAAAGGGGGCGACGATGCCTGAGACCGTGAACGGCGTGGTTTTCGGCATTCTGGCGCTCGCTTCTATTGGCGGAGCCGTCGCCATGCTCACGACCCGCAACGTCATCCACGCAGCGTTCTGGCTGCTCGAGGTCATGCTTGCTGTTGCCGGGCTCTTCCTGCTGCTCTCCGCCGAGTTCCTGGCGCTCGTGCAGGTGCTCGTCTACGCCGGTGCGGTGTCCGTGCTCATGCTGTTCGTGATCATGTTGACTCTGCGGCGTCGCGAGGACGCGATTCGCCCGCTGGACGCGTCATGGGGTGCAGCCGCGCTTGCGCTGCTGTTCGGGGCGATCATCTACGTGGGCGTCGCGGCCTCCAGCTTCACGCTGGGTGCCATGCCCGACGAAGTGCCCGACGTCGAGGCCCTGGGCACGTTGCTCTTCTCTCTCGACGGCGGATGGGTGTTCCCCTTCGAGATCGCCTCCCTTGTCCTGCTCGTGGCGCTCGTCGGCGCCGTCTGGTGGTCAAAGGAGGAGGATCGCTGATGCAGGTCGGACTCGAGGTCTTTCTGGGCTTGGCAGCCGTACTGTTCGCACTGGGTCTCTACGGAGCCATCTCCAAGAAGAGCGCGGTCATGGTGCTCATGTCGCTTGAGCTCATGGCGGTCGCGGTCAACATCAACCTCGTGGCGTTCTCACGGTTCCTCACGCCGGAGGCCATGACCGGTCAGTTCTTCACCATCTTCACCATGGTCGTATCCGCAGCTGAGATCGGTCTCGGTCTCGCGCTTGTGCTGGCCATCTACCGTCAGTCCCGTTCCATTGAACTCGCCGGTATGAACCGGCTGAAGGGGTAGGCATGGGCTACGTCGCCGTCATACCGCTCCTTCCAGCGCTCGCGTTCGCGATCCTCGCGCCGCTTTCCGGTGAGTTGCGCAATCGCCTGCGCGGCGTGGCTGTCGCGGGTATGGCAGGCTCGCTCGTGCTGTCGGTCATCGCGTTCTTCCAGACGTGGCCCGGTGGTCACGCCGAGCATCCTGTATGGCACGTGACGTTCCCTCTGGCTGAGATCAGCGGCAAGCCGCTCGAGATGGGCCTTATGCTCGATCCCATCTCTGCCGCGATGCTGTTGGTGATCACCATCGTCGGCATGTGCGTGCAGATCTACTCGCTCGGCTACATGCACCGCGACGGGCGCGTCGGCTGGTACTACGCGGCGCTCTCGCTGTTCACCGCGGCCATGCTACTGCTGGTACTGGCCGACAACTTCCTGCTCCTGTACATGGCGTGGGAGGTCATGGGTCTCTGCTCGTACCTGCTCATCGGTTTCTGGCACGAGCAGGAGGCGCCCCGCAAGGCGTCGCAGAAGGCGTTCCTCACCACGCGCGTCGGTGACGTCGGTTTCGCTATCGGACTCTTCGCCATGTACAACGCGGCCGGTACCTTCTCGTTCGAGGGCGTTCTCGGCTCGGCTGCCTCATGGGCTCCGGGGGCGGCGACACTGGTCGCGCTCATGCTCCTCTTTGGGGCCATGGGCAAGTCGGCTCAGGTGCCGCTGCACGTCTGGCTGCCCGACGCCATGGCCGGTCCCACACCCGCATCCGCTCTGATCCACGCAGCCACCATGGTCGCCGCCGGTGTGTACCTCGTCGCACGGGCACTGCCCATCTTCGAGGTCAGCGGTGTCGCTCTGACCGTCACGCTCTGGGTGGGTGCGATCACTGCCATGGTGGGCGGTCTGCTCGCTGCCGTGCAGCACGACATCAAGAAGGTGCTGGCATACTCCACCATCTCGCAGCTGGGCTACATGTTCATCGCGCTCGGAGCGGGCAGCGTTGTCGCCGCCATGTTCCACCTGGTGACCCACGCGTTCTTCAAATCGCTGTTGTTCCTTGGCGCAGGCGTGATCATCCATGCGTCGCACACGCAGGACATGCGCGAGATGGGCGGCTTGGCCAAGCACCTCAAGATCACCACGATTACCTTCACGGCCGGATCGCTGGCACTGGCCGGTGTGTTCCCGTTCTCGGGCTTCTGGTCCAAGGATGAGATCCTCGCTGTGCTCCTGCATGAGCAGCAGTACGGCGTTTTCGTCATCGCACTCATCGCCGCGTTCATCACGGCGTTCTACGTGGCGCGACTCTGGTTCCGCGTCTTCATGGGTCCGGAGCAGTCCGACGAACTCCATGAGGCCCACACCTCAATGCTCGCCCCCATGGTGCTGCTCGCTTCGATCACCACGGTGATCGGTATCGGCGGGTACTGGTTCGCGGAGTTCCTGGGGCATCACGGTGCATGGCCCGAGCCGAAGATATACCTGCCCTCGCTCGTCGCTGCCGGTGCGGGGCTCGCACTGGGTTGGTGGGCGTACGGTCGCATGAACGTCGTGCTCAACACTCGACCGCTCAAGCATCGCGCCGGGTATGCCTACGACATGCTGTCGATGAAGCTCTACTTCGATCTCACCTATGACACGTTCGTGATCAAGCCGTACATGAGGCTCGCACTCGCTTTCGCGATCTTTGATTTCAAGCGGATCGACGGCGTGGTCAACGGAGTCGCGCGCAGCTGGCGCACGCTCTCGGATCGTGGATGGAAGTTCGACCGTACGGTGATCGATGGTGCCGTGAACGCTTCGGCATCAGGCGCCCGGGCGCTGGGTTCTCGTCTGCGTCGTATCCAGGTCGGCCGGGTGCAAGCGTACCAACGTTATGTCGTGGGAGCGGTTGTGCTCCTGATGTTGTGGACCGTAGTGAAGGGGGCCTGACGGAGACATGTCACTCCTGACGACCATCGTATTTGTGCCGCTCATAGGCGCGATCGTGACCGCCCTGCTACCCAAGGCGCGCACGGACTTGCCAAAGAAGGTAGCACTCGGCTTCGGCCTGGTGGACCTTGCGCTGGCCGTGATGCTTCTCGTGCGCTTCGATGTGGGCGCAGTGGGCATGCAGTTCACCGAGCGACTCAACTGGATACCGGAGGCGGGCATCCAGTACTTCCTGGGTGTCGACGGCATCTCCGTGCCGCTGCTCGCCCTCTCGACCCTCCTCACTGTGCTCGCGATCCTGGCAAGCTGGAAGATCGAGAAGCGCACGGTGCTCTACTTCACCATGATCCAACTGCTCGCCGTTGGCATGAACGGCGTCTTCGTCGCACTCGACTTCGTACTCTTCTACGTGTTCTGGGAGCTCGTGCTCGTGCCCATGTACTTCCTGATCGCCGTCTGGGGCGGCCCGCGCCGCGAGTACGCGTCGATCAAGTTCTTCCTCTACACGCTGTTCGGCTCCGTGTTCATGCTCGTCGGCATCCTCGCGCTGTACCTGCATCCGGCTGGCGGCACCTTCGACATGATCGAGCTCGCTGCTCGCGGCGGCTCTCTGCCGACGAACTTCCAGTGGTGGGTCTTTGGCGCCTTCTTCCTGGGCTTCGCGGTCAAGGTGCCGGTCTTCCCGTTCCACACGTGGCTGCCTGACGCACACGTCGAGGCTCCCACAGCCGGTTCGGTCCTTCTGGCCGGCATCATGCTCAAGATGGGAACCTACGGATTCGTTCGCATCTCGCTGCCCATGCTTCCCGATGCGGCGGCGTCCGACTTCTGGACCTGGACCATAGGAGTACTCGCCGCGATCTCGATCGTGTACGGAGCGGCGGTCGCCTTCGCGCAGACGGACATGAAAAAGCTCGTCGCCTACTCGTCGGTCTCACACATGGGCTTCGTCATGCTCGGCATCGCATCAGGCACGGTGGCCGGCATCAACGGCGCCGTGGTCGTCATGGTCGCGCACGGCATCATCACCGGCCTCATGTTCCTGCTCGTCGGCATGGTCTACGAGCGCACGCACACCCGCAAGATCGCCGACGTCTCCGGTCTTTCCAGCGGCGTTCCGGTCGCAGGCGGACTGCTCGCTTTCGCATCGTTCGCCTCACTGGGCCTGCCCGGTCTGGCCGGCTTCCCCGGCGAGTTCCTCACGCTTCTGGGCGCGTGGGAGTCCGACCTCTCGCGCGGCATCGTGATCGTCTCGGCGCTGGGCGTCCTGCTCGCAGCCGCGTACATGCTCTGGCTGGTCCAGCGCGTGGTCATGGGCGAGGCGAGCCCTATCGTCGCCAAGATCACCGATCTCAACGCACGCGAGATCGCCATCGTGGTCCCGCTCGTGGCACTCACGTTCGGCATCGGCCTCTACTGGTCGAGCCTTCTGCGATACGTTGATCCGGCCGTCAAGGCTATGCTCACGGGTATGGGAGCGATCTAGATGGAAGGGTACTGGCAGCTCCTTCCGGAGCTCATCGTCATAGGCATCGCCATCACGGCGCTCTTTGGCGATCTGATTCCGGGCAAGGATCGCGGTACTGCACTTCTGGGTGCGGCCGCCTCCACGATCGCTGCCGTCGTCGTGCTGTTCTGGGGCACGGCTGAGCCGCTCTTTGGCGGCATGGTCGTAGCCGACGAGACCGCACGCTTCATCCGCATCGCCGTCGCCGGTCTCACGGCCGTCTGGCTGCTCTGGCTTGCCGGTCGCGACATGGCAGGGGAGCGTCGCCGAGAGGCGGTCGCGCTCGCGCTGTTCTCGTCGGCGGGCGGCATGATACTCGCCATGTCGGCCGATCTCATCATGCTCTACATGGCGCTCGAGCTCTCCACCATGCCCGCCTACGTGCTCATGGGCTACAAGCGCTCCGACATCGACGGTCTCGAGGGCGCGCTCAAGTACTTCCTGCTCTCCATGCTCACGAGCCTTGTCATGCTCTACGGACTGTCGTTCATCTACGGGCTCTCCGGCACCACCGCGTACTCCGGCATCTCACTCGCCGACACCGGTGCGCTGGGCATCGCCGCCGCCGCGCTCGTCATGGTCGGACTCTTTGCCAAGATGTCAGCCGCGCCGTTCCACTACTGGGCGCCCGACGCCTATGCCGGCGCCCCCGCATCGAGCGTGGCGTTCGTCTCCACCGTCCCTAAGATCTC
>DFBG01000145.1:0-25754 GCA_002367305.1 Actinobacteria bacterium UBA3086
ACAAGGCCAGTCGCCGTGCCGACCTCGTCCTTCTCCTCGGCCAGACCAAAGCTGTACTTGGCTGGCCCGAGATACTTGTGGAGCGTGCGCTGGGTGACGCGCGTCTTGCCCTTCTTGCCCTCGACCACCCTGCGGGCGACCTGCCGACATATAGCCGCCACCGTGCGCTCCAACCCGCGCACACCTGCCTCGCGCGTGTAGCGACGCACGATCTCTCTGACCGCGTCCTCGGTGATCTCCACCTTGCTCGGGGTCAGGCCATGTTCCCTAACCTGCTTGGGAATCAGATATCGGAAAGCGATGTGCGTCTTCTCATCCTCGGTGTAACCGGGGAAATGAATGACCTCCATGCGGTCGCGCAGTGCCGGGGGAATCGGATCGAGCAGGTTCGCCGTCGTGATGAACATGACATTCGAGAGGTCGAACGGCGCCTCGAGATAATGGTCCTGGAAGGCGTTATTCTGCTCAGGATCGAGAACCTCGAGCAGAGCCGACGTGGGGTCTCCCCTGAAGTCGGCACCCACCTTGTCGATCTCGTCCATCATGAAGACGGGGTTCTTGGTCCCCGACTGGCTGATCGACTGAATGATCCGACCGGGAAGCGCACCCACATACGTACGCCGGTGACCACGTATCTCGGCCTCGTCGCGCACGCCGCCAAGCGACATGCGGATGAACTCACGCCCCAAAGACCGTGCAATCGACTTGCCGATGGAAGTCTTGCCCACTCCAGGAGGCCCGACGAAACACAAGATCGGTCCGCGCATGTGCTCCGTGAGCTTGTGAACAGCCAGATACTCAAGCACGCGCTCCTTGACCTTCTCGAGCCCATAGTGGTCCTCGTCGAGAATGGCTTGAGCCGTGATGATATCCAGCTTCTCCTCGGACTCTGTGTTCCACGGCAGACCGATGAGCCAGTCCAGATAGGTTCTAATGACCGACGTCTCAGCTCCCGCGGGCGGCATCTTCTCAAAGCGGCTGAGCTCCTTGAGCGCCTTGGCCTCGACCTCCTCGGGCATCGCGGCACCAGCGATCTGCTCCCGATACTCGTCAACCTCAGCGGTAACCTCATCGAGATGGCCAAGTTCCTGCTGGATCGCCTTGAGCTGCTCGCGCAGGAAGTACTCGCGCTGACTCTTGCTCATCTGGTCTTTGACCCGGTCCTGGATCTTGCTGCCGAGTTCGAGTATCTCGAGCTCCTTGCGCAAGAACTTCGCTGTCCGCTCCAAACGACTCATAGGATCAAGCGCCTCGAGGATCTGCTGCTTCTCCTCGATCTTCAGATTGAGATGGAACGCCACGAAATCTGCGAGGCGGCCCGGCTCTTCTATATTAGTTGCCGCAAGAAGAACCTCCTGCGGGATCGGCTTGCCCAAGTCTGAGGCTTTCTCGAAATCGCCGATGAGGGCTCGCATGAGCGCCTCGGTCTCCACATCCCGCTCGCTGGGCTCTTCGATAAGCTCGACACGTACCAAAAAGTACGGCTCCGTCTGGACGTACTCCAATATCCGAATGCGCTTCTGTCCCTCGACGAGCGCCTTTGCGGTGCCGTCGGGAAGCTTCATCTCCTGCATGATCGAGGCGACGCAGCCAATCTCATATATATCGTCAATGGAGGGATCCTGGGTCTCTGCGACCTTCTGGGTCACGAGCGCCACAAGATGTCCCTCGCGCATGGACTCCTCAAGCGCCTTTATCGACGGGTCCCTGCCGACGAACAACGGAACTACCAGATTGGGAAAGAGGATGAGATCCCTCAGGGGGATAAGAGGCAGAACCTCAGGTATGGGGGATGCTGCGCTCTGCTGCGATACCATGTCCTGCGACGTCCTTTCGCTAGCTACGTGAGATACTCTATCTGCCCGTATAGATTCAATGGTACACGGTGTCACAAGACCAGACTCGACCCCCGAAAGGGTTCCGTGGATTCACTTCGGCACACATGGCGCAACATCCTGTACGCCGTTCTCGTATCGGCGCTATGTATTTCGCTTGGCTCGTTGCGTCTTGCAGCCGCTGCACCGACCTCTTCGTCGCCCGATACCACTGGGGACGGGAGTGCGATTCTGAGCCTGGCCACCATCTCTGTCCCCCCGGACGGTGATCTCAACGCAGACATATCAGTGGGACTTCCCGACGAGGCTTCTTATCTGGAAGCGCGCATCAGGATGTACCGCCCCGACGGACGCCTCGTCTATCAAAAGACAGAGGTCATGCATGATGTGGCGACATCAACCGTGTCCTTCAGCTTCGAACGCGAACTGGCCGATCTCGACATGCCTCCAGCGGCGTATCCCGTTGAAGTACGAGTTGGCGTGGAGCTTGCCGACGACGGTCGTGTGATAGAACACCTCCTCAATACAGACCTGCTTGTCCATGACCCGGAGCGCGGTCCCATGGGGTTCGTCCCGGTCGTACGAATCGGCTGTTCCCCCGCCCTCGATCCTGCGGGACGCTTCTCCAGCGATCCCAGTGATGATTCTGCTGCACGAGACGCGGTCAACGAGCTGGCAAGATACGTCATCGATGACGAAAATGCCGTGCTGTCTCTTGCTATCGCCCCAGTGCTGGTCGAGGAATGGAATCTCGCATCCGCGGGCTACGAGATCATCGGCGCCGGAGGTGTCGATGTCCTGGGGCCGGACGCACCTGGAGCGGTGGCGTGCGCGGAGACGCTCGACCTGCTGAGAGAGGCGCTCAAAACTGGCCGACTGGAACTCCTCGACGTTCCCTACGCTGATCCCGACCTCACTGGGCTGGCTCAGTCAGGGCTCATGGGCGAGCTCCCGCAACAGTACGATCGCGGCCGGACGGCATATGGGCAGACTCTGGAAACCACCCCCTCGGAGGGCACTGCGATCTCCGGCGACTCGATATCAGAAACAGCGATGATGCTCATGGTCGACGCCGGAATCGAATTCGCGATCGTCACCGACCGAATCATGCAGTTCACCGCGGAAGCGACTCCAACCGGCGTATACATGTCATCTATCTCCCCAGCCCGTGCTTTGGTGAGCGACACCGCGCTGTCTCTCGCACTGGCCGACGGAAATGATCCAGCGGCCACGCGCATTCTGTTCAATCGCTCTGTATCCGAAACGGCGACCACCTCAGCGATAGCGACCGTCGAGTTCGGGCCGGGATTCGCCGCAGACATGACGGAGTTCATCGACTGCCTTCGGGCGCTTCGCTCGGTTTCATGGCTAAGACTGACCGATGCAAGAACCGCCGCATCTGAGGCCACGCGCGGTCGACTCGATCTCCCCTCGACCCCTGACTCAGGTGAGGCAGCCCCAAGCGACTACTGGCCCGATGTAGCGGAGGCCACGCGCATGGCTCGTGCGCTTGCACGGGCTACGGGATCCATGGATCCCGAGGCGATTCAGGCAACCGACTCCGCGATGCGCGCGCAAAGTCGATGCTGGGCGGGCCCCGATCAGAGTTGGGGACTCATCGATCGCGGCCGTGCGCACAGTGCTGCAGCACTCAGAATCGCCGAATCCTACCTCAACGCCGTCTCAATCAGTGCGCCGGATGTGACTCTCCCGAGTGCTTCAGGACAGATTCCGATCAGCATCGTGAACTCGTCGGACAAGAACCTGCAACTCTCCGTTAACCTCTCCACGACCGACCTCGCTTTACGAGGCAAGAACACGATCGAAGTGACCGTCCGTCCGTCTGACAACTTCCTGACTATTCCGGTCAATCTCGAGTCATCGATCTCTGGCCGACTGGGTATCGAGATCAGGGCCGGCGAAACCGTTGTCGCGAGTCACACGGTACGCGTTCAGGCCTCCTACCTCGATAGGCTCGCCATCATTGCCGGGGTGGTTATCCTTCTCGGCACGCTACTCGCTTTCATTCGCAAGCGAGTCCTATCCGCATAAAGAACACACCCTGATTTCCCTACCCGCCTGAATAGGTAGCGGTACACTGAGGGTACGCTGTTCATGGAGGTACCCTGACGTGCTGCAAAAGATACTGGTTCTCATAGTCTCCCTTGCCATCGTCGGCACACTGATCAACGACATCGGCCGCTTCGTGGTCGCGAAGTCGGAGATCAGACAAGTTACCGCGCAGGCGGCGACGGTGGCAGCGACAACGGGGGGCGACCGGGATACCAACGGAATTGCCGCAGTGGAGTACGCTCTCCTTAACGGCGCCACGGTATACCAGTACGATGAGGACGAACAGCGAGTCTACGTCTGGGCCCTGTTCGAAGTGCGAGGAACATGGATCGCTCAACCCATAATGAACATGATCGGTGGCAATCCGCTCGACGCGCCGATCAACGTCGAAGGCTACAGAACCGCCTTCCGACAGTAATCTGACCAAATAGTCACCGACGAGAACACAGCGAGGTGCGATGCGAACCATAGTGATCGACACCAACGTTCTTCTGGCGAACCCCAGCTCCCTGTTCGATTTCCCTGATACCGAGATCATCATTCCTGAAACGGTGCTGGGCGAACTCGACAAACTGAAGACGTCCCGTGCCGATGCGGACCTGCGGTTCAGAGGACGCGAGATCAGCCGCATCCTTTTCGAACTCTCGGAGCAGGGTAGCCTCATCAACGGCGTGGAACTTCCCGACGGAAGCCGCATGCGCGTGGTCCCCTTCGACTCCGACGTGACGCTTCCCGATGGGATGACGTCGCGCAACGCCGATGACAGAATCCTCGCCGTCGCCTTCCAGGTATGCCAAGGAGAGTGCGAAGGCGGACTCACCGTGGTGACGAACGACCTCAATATGCTCCTCAAGGCTCAAACCCTGGGCCTGGATGTCGAACGCCACGGGGAGGGCCCTGACGGCAACTTCGCCAAGCGCTACATCATCCGCCCGTTCCAGCGCTACCGAATCCCTCTCACGATCCTGGGCATCTCTGTTGCGGTTTTCGCGGCCATCGTAGTCCTCATCGTGTACGGCCCAGGCTCAGCAGGCACGTCCTCCTCGTCGGGGCTGCCGACCGAATTCCGCGAGCAGCTCTCTGCCTCGGATCAGAAGATCTTGGATTACCTCAACACGCTCGAACGCAACGAGGCGGACCTCGACACTCGTCTCGCTCTGGCAAACACGTACTACGAACTCCGACTTGAGACCGGCGATATCCGCTACTCACAGTTGGCGATCCGGCACTACGAACGCTATCTGGAGATCAAGCCGGACAACACGGACATACAAGCGGATCTCTCGGCATCCTACTTCTATGCGGGACAGACCGATCGTGCGATCCAAGAGGCCGGGTCAGTGATCGCCCTTGAGCCCAACCACCTGCAGGCGAACTTCAATCTCGGGATCTTCTACTGGCAGGGACGGCGCGATTTCGCCGCTGCGGCGACGCAGTTCAACAAGGTCATCGAACTCACGAACGACGATTCCAGCGATACGGCACATGCGATCAACCAACAGGCGATCGCCCGCTTGGCTGATGTCTATACTGATGCAGAAGCAGCCGGCCAACCACTCGATCCGGGAGGTACGTTCTAGAATGCGCACCATCGATATCGCCATCATCGGCGCAGGCCCCGCAGGGCTCACCGCCGCACTCTATGCCGCACGCGCACGTGCCTCCACCGTAGTATTCGAACAGGGGATTCCTGGCGGCCAGATCGTCACCACCGACTGGGTGGAGAACTACCCCGGTTTCCCCAAGGGACTGTCCGGCCAAGAGCTAGGCGACCTCATGCTCGCACAGGCCGAAGAGTTCGGTGCGGAGGTCCAGTCGTTCACCGCCGTAACCTCGATCAAGCCTGCGGATCTCGACTTCATCGTCACCACATCCGAAGACGAGGAATTCCTCGCCAAGTCGGTCATCATCGCCACAGGTGCCATCCCCAAGAAGCTGGGTGTGCCCGGAGAGGCTGAGTTCACCGGCCGCGGCGTGTCGTGGTGTGCCACATGTGATGGTGCACTGTTCAAGGACAAGGTCGTTTCAGTGGTCGGTGGCGGCGACGCCGCCGTCGAGGAAGCGCTCTTCCTGACCAAGTTCGCGAGTCGAGTCCACCTGATCCATCGTCGCGACGAGCTGCGCGCCACAAAGTGCATCCAGGAGAGGTGCTTCGCCAACGAGAAGATCGAGATGCAGCTGAGCCGCACGGTCAAGGAGATACAAGGTGCCGACGGAAAAGTCAGTGGGACACTGCTCGCCTCGACGAGCGGAGAAGAGGATCTGCTTCTCCCCTTGGACGGCGTATTCATCTTCGTAGGTATCGATCCGGTCAACACAACGGCAATAGACCTTGTCGAGCTGGACGAGAAAGGGTACATCAAGATAGACCACGATGGTCGAACGAATTGGCCGGGCCTATTCGCCGCTGGCGATGTGACGGACTCGGAGCTCAAACAGGTCATCACCGCTGCTGCCAAGGGCGCATCTGCTGCGTTCGAGGCACTCCGGTTCATAGATGAAAAGGTCTGCTCCATTTAGGCGCGACCGCAAACGAAGGGAGTCACGAGGGTATGGCAGACATCATGACGATCACAGACGCGGGATTCGAGGCCGACGTCGTCGGTAATGCGAAGCCCGTCATTCTCGACTTCTGGGCCCCTTGGTGCGGCCCCTGTCGGATGATGGAGCCCGTGCTCAAAGAGATTGCTGAAGAATACGGCGACAAGCTTGTCGTGGGCAAACTGAACGTGGACGAGAATCCTGCGACAGCCACCAAGTTCGACGTCCTGTCGATTCCGACGCTTCTCGTGTTCGCGAACGGCCAGGTCGCGAAGAAACTGGTCGGCGCAATGCCAAAGAAGCGACTCATCGACGAACTCTCAACTTGGATCGGCTGAGACAGAGAACAGGGAGGCACGTAGCGTGTGTGAACACGGAATCAACGTTGACCAGCTCAAGCTCGCCATCGGCCAGTCCGATGACGCGATCGCCATGGTTCAGCAGTGGCTTGAGCAGTTGCATCACTTGGCAGACCACGGACATCAGCACGACGCCAGTGCAACACTAGCTCAGGCTGGCGTCCTTCTGGGCGAGGCTCGGGCCAAGCTGGAAAAGACAGCGAACACACTGGAGAACCCAGGCGGGAGCGACGTGAAGGTCGAACTCGTCTAGCCGAATCCTCGCTTCATACTTGAACGACTTCAACACGACCGGGCGACCTTGACAGGGGACCCGGTCGTGCTACGCTTCCTTCATTCGTGCTACGCGATAGGGAGGCACCATCGTGGGTAAGTTGAGCCGTTTCGGCGTTGCCATGGACGAGGATCTCTTGGATCGCTTCGACCGCCTGGTCGAGCGCCGCGGGACTCACGCGAACCGCTCTGAAGCGGTACGCGATCTGGTACGCGACGCCCTCGTCGAATCCGAATGGGAAGACTCCGACGAAGAGATCGTCGGAACCGTGACCATGGTCTTCGATCACCACGCGAGTGACCTCTCCGAGAGACTTGACTCCCTGCAACACGCTCATCACGACAAGATCGTCTCATCCATGCACATCCATCTCGACGCACACAACTGCCTGGAAGTGCTCGTTGTCCGCGGAACGAGCGCCCAAGTACGTGCGATCGCTGATGGTCTGCTGGGCACGAAGGGTGTGAAGCACGGGAAGCTTGTGCTGACCACGACGGGTCAGCACCTCTAGGAGAGGAACTGAGGAATGCACATACCTGAGGGCATGCTCACGCAACAGACCACGGTCGCTTCATGGATTGCTTCGCTACCCGTCGTGGGTTATGCGGTCGTCACCGTACGCAAGAAGATGTCCGACTCTCGCGTCGTTCTCATGGCAGTGCTCGCCGCTCTGATCTTCGCGCTGCAGATGCTCAACTTCCCCGTGGCGGGCGGCACCTCCGGCCATTTCGCAGGCGGAGCAGCAGCAGCCATCATTCTGGGCCCCTGGGCGGCGGTACTCATCATGACCACCGTCCTCATCATTCAAGCATTCATGTTCGCCGACGGCGGCGTGCTCGCCCTGGGCGCCAACATGTTCAACATGGCAATCGTCGGCCCCATGGTGGGCTGGGCGGTCTATGCACTCGTGACCAAGTTGCGCGACACCCGCGTGGGAAGATCGATCGGCTCCTTCACCGCGGCATGGTCAGCCACCATGGCCGCGGCTCTGTGCGCAGGCCTCATGCTTTGGATCTCGGGCCGTGCGCCCTTTGGAATCGCTGTGGGCTCGATGGCCTTCTGGCACGCCATCATAGGCGTCGGTGAGGGCCTCATCACCGCAGCGCTCGTCAACTACATCCTATCGGTTCGTCCCGACATCCTCGAAGCGCCCGAGCGCACGGTTTCCACCCGCGGTGTGGCTATCGGTATGGGCGTGTTGGCTTTCCTCGCAGCGGGACTCTCGTTCCTTGCCTCAGGCAACCCGGACGGTCTGGAGTACGTCTACGAGAAGATCGGCACCTCGTACACCGCCACGGAGCTCGTCTCGGGCCCACTCCCCGACTATGCCGTTCCCGGACTCAGTAATGAGACCCTTGCAGGCATTCTGGCTGGATTCGTGGGTGTGATCGTGACCGGAGTCGGACTCTACGCAGTGATCACGGCACTTCGCGGCCGGCGCCTGGGCCAATAGAGAAGCACCTATGACGCCCGCATCACACGACAAACACGGTTCACCGCAGGGCGTGCATCGCCACGTGCATGCGCACGATGCCGAGCCGAAACATCGCCACCCACATCACCACACAGAGCGGGATGCGCCCGCCCACGAGCACACACATGGAACCGGATTCCACGCGCTGACGTACATCTGCTCGCCGATCCATGAGCTCGACCCACGCGCCAAGATCGCAAGCGCACTCGCGATCGTCATCGCCGTGGTCGTGGGACCTCCGCCTCGTGCCGAGGAGTTCGGTGCGCTCGTGGCGCTCCTCGTGGCCATCGCACTTCTGGCCAGACTCCCCGTGCTTCGCGTGCTCAAGCGGAGCACACTGGTCATTCCCTTCGCGGGGACGATCGCACTGTTCGCCCCGCTCCAAGGCGACGCCGGCTCACTCAATGTCACCGGTTTCGCAACCGCGTACGCAGGCGGTGGCTGGATCGCCGCCTGGGCCATCCTGAGCAAGGCGTGGCTGTCCGCGTTCACTATGCTGATCCTCGCAGCAACCACACCGCCGCCTCAGCTCTTCGAGGGAATGGCGCGTCTGCACATGCCCCGAATCATCATCATGCTCCTGTCGTTCATCTTTCGATACGCGGATGTGCTTCGTGCGCAGATCGTCTCGATGCGACGAGCCATCGCCAGCCGAGGATATGCCTTGTCACGCTGGCGCACGCTCAAGCTCTACGGCCATCTCGCGGGCAACATGTTCATCCGCTCGTACGAGCGAGGAGAACGTGTGTACGCCTCGATGCTCGCCCGCGGGTACACCGGCGTATTGCCCACAACGGAGCACCTCTCATTCACCCTCACCGATGTGCTTGCGACCACCACCATGCTCCTTGCTGCATTCGCCCTTCTCCTCTACTGACCGGACAGGACGCCATGGACAACGCCGCTCATGATCCAGCCATAGCACTCCAGGGCATTGAGTACGCCTACCCTGACGGCACCCGCGCACTCGTCGGTATCAATCTCTCGATCGCGCCCGGCGAACGGGTCGCACTTCTCGGGCCCAACGGTGCAGGCAAGTCCACACTGATCCTGCACATCAACGGCATCGTTCGCGCATCAGTGGGAACGGCTGCGATCCAAGGCACCCAACTCACCGATGCGACCGTACGCGACATCAGATCCCGCGTCGGCCTGGTGTTCCAGGACCCGGACGACCAGCTGTTCATGACCACCGTCTATGACGATGTGGCGTTCGGAGCGCAGAACATGGGCCTCGACCGAGACGAAGTGGATCGGCGCGTCCATGAGGCGCTGCATGCCGTGGGCCTTGCCGACACGGCGAGCCGACCCGGCCAGCACCTGAGTTTCGGCCAGAAGAAGCGGATCGCGTTGGCGACGGTGCTCGCGATGTCGCCGGAGGTGCTCGTACTCGATGAGCCAACCTCCAACCTCGATCCGCGAGCCAAGCGCAAGATGGTCAGCCTACTCGAGTCACTCGACTCCACGCTCGTCGTCGCCACCCACGACATGGAGCTCGCATGGACCCTGTGCGAGCGTGCCGTGGTCATCGACGGCGGGCGCGTCGTCGCCGACGGTCCGGCCAAGAAGATCATGACCGACGAGGACCTGCTCGATACTCACGGCTTGGAGTTGCCGCCGTCCGTTCGCGCAAGCCGCGACCTGCGCTGATACAATGAAGTCGTGAAGCCCAAACAAACCAAGTCCACGCTCCACCCCAAGGAGAACACCGGGGAGACCCCGCACTACTGGGAGTGCCCCGAGTGTGGGTTCCTGTCTGCCAGTGCCAAGTTCGGCAGCGGTGAGCGGGGTTGTCCCGAGTGTGGGCTGAGCGGTGGCGAACGCCGCGAGTTCCCTCCCCAGCGTCTCAAGCGACTTGACTCGCGTATCCGGAAGTATCACGCCGAGGGCGAGTCCGAGATCGTGGTCATCCTGATCGCGGCGTTCCTGGAGTCGATCCTTGAGGACATCATCGATCGCATCCTGACCGCACGGGGAGCTGACCTTACCGTTCGCCAGGTCGTGCTGGACGGGCAGAGAGCCATCGGTGGTCGCATCGGTCGCCTGTTCCCGAAACTCACGGGAGAGACGTTCGAAGACGCCGCAAAGGAACTGGGCTACCAGGAGTTCCCTCGTCGCTGGCGCGATATGCGCAGCGCCCGCAATGCCTTCATCCATGACTCGCCGTTCAACAAGCCGCAGGAACGGCTGGACGCGCGCACCGCCTGCGAGGCGATGGATCTGCTCGATCAGGCATACCGACTGTTCGTTCTCATCAACAACAAGTTCGTCGCAGACGGCTACTTCGAGCACAAGGACCACAACGGGATCCCCACGCGCGACCCCAACGGCAGCCGTAGCGCCAAACCGCGTCGGTCCTGACGCGCCGACGAACATGAGATCACTCACACTGCACATCACCGGTATCGTCCAGGGGGTCGGGTTCAGGCCCTTCGTGTACAACCTCGCCCACGAACTCGAACTGACGGGCTGGGTGCTCAACTCCTCGGACGGCGTATTCTGCACCATCCAAGGCTCGCCCTCGCACGCAAATGAGTTCGTGCGCAGGGTCCGCGACGATGCGCCACCCATGGCAGTTGTTGAGTCCGTGGTAGCCGAGGAGACCGAACCCGAGACATTCGACGGCTTCTCGATACGGGAGTCCGCAGCCATCCCTGGAGCTCGCACGCTGATCTCCCCGGACGTCGCAACGTGCAACGCGTGCGCAGCAGAACTGGTTGACCCCTCGGACCGACGACACCGCTACCCCTTCATCAACTGCACCAACTGCGGTCCGCGCTTCACGATCATCTCCGACATCCCGTACGACCGTCCCCTGACCACCATGTCCGCGTTCCCCATGTGTCCCGAGTGTGCCGACGAGTACGCGGATCCGGCCAATCGCCGTTTTCACGCGCAGCCTGACGCGTGCTTCGTCTGCGGCCCGCGGCTCTACCTGAACTCAAACTCCGCGTACACGAGAACGGACGCCATTACCGACGCGATCTGGTCGCCGGACGCCGAGCCCGATCCCCGTCCTCACCGGGACCGCACGTCAGAGCGCGAACGATCCGATGCGATCCTGGCCGAGACGTCCCGACTGCTTCTGGACGGACGCATTCTCGCCATCAAGGGCCTTGGCGGGTTCCATGTCGCATGTGACGCCACCAACGAGGAGGCCGTGCGCAAACTACGCGAGCGCAAGCAGCGCAAGGGAAAACCGCTGGCCATCATGGTCGCGTCGGTGGATGAAGCACGCACTCTCTGTGAGATCAACGAGCAGGAGGAGACCCTCCTGAGCGGTCCCGTACGACCGATCGTGCTGCTCAAGTTGCGCGAGGATACCTCCGGTTCGGTGGCGCCGTCAGTGGCAGGCGACCTGCGCGAGATGGGCGTCATGCTTCCCTACACCCCGCTGCACCATCTGCTGTTGCACGACGTGGGCCGTCCGCTGGTGATGACATCGGGCAACATCTCCGATGAGCCCATCGCAACCGACAACGCCGAGGCGCTTGAGCGTCTGCATGGAATCGTGGATGCATATCTCATGCATGATCGTGCGATCCACTCGCGCTACGACGACTCAGTGGTACGCGTGGTCGGCGACATCGTCGAACCGGTACGGCGTGCGCGCGGATACGCGCCTTTCCCGCTTGATCTGCCTTTTGAGACCGACATCGACATTCTGGCGACTGGAACTGAACAGAAGAACACGTTCACGCTCCTGACCGGGCGACACGCCTTCGTATCGCAGCACATCGGCGACATGGAGAACGCCGAGACACTCGATGCGTACGAGAAGACGATCGACCTCTACGAGGATCTCTTCCGTATCGATCCCAAACTCGTTGCCTACGACCTGCACCCCGAGTATCTGTCGACGAAGTTCGGCCTAGGCCTTGATCTGCCCAAGACCGGCGTACAGCATCACCACGCCCACATCGTGAGCGTGACCGCCGAGCACGGTATCGACGAACCGGTGATCGGCTTCGCGTTCGACGGGACGGGATTCGGCGAGGACGGCACGATCTGGGGCGGAGAGATGCTCCTGTCCACGTGGAGCTCGTACGAACGTCTCGCGCACCTCACATGCGTGCCCATGCCAGGGGGCGCGGCCGCGGTGCGAAGACCAGCGCGCATGGCGGTCGGATGCATGCTCGGACTCGACCCCTCCATGCTGGAACATCCGGGTGCAGCTCCACTCCTCTCACGGCTCAAGGACGGCGAGGAACAGTTCCTTCGCCAGATGGTTGAGCGCCAAGTGAACACGCCGCTCACGTCATCGATGGGTCGGCTTTTCGACGCCGTGTCCGCCCTCGCCGGAGTCAGAGACGACGCTCTGTACGAAGGGCAGGCTGCCATAGAGCTCGAGGCCGTCGCGGACGTCCAGGAAGCGGGAAGTTACGAATTCGGGCTGCCTGGACCCGAAGAGCAAGAGATTGATCCTCGGCCCGTGCTCTGGGCGATACTGGAGGACATCGCGAACGATATACCCCGTGGGGTAATCTCAGCACGCTTCCATCGAGCAGTCTCGAAGGGTATAGTCACTATGGGCAAAGAAGCCACGAAGCGCTTGGGAGCGCGGCATGTGGCCCTTGCGGGAGGCGTGTTCATGAATCGCCTCGTCCTGGGAGCTGCGGTACGCGGCCTGACGGATGAGGGGCTTCTTCCTCTCACGCACGTGAGTTTGCCTATGAACGATGGCGCCGTCTCATACGGCCAAGCGGTCGTTGCTTGGGCGAGGCGGCACGAAGTTTGATTGCATACGTATACGCGCACACGCGCACAGTAAGTTCGAAGGAGGACCAATATGTGTCTCGCGATACCCGCAAGGATCACCAAACTTGAAGAGAACAACATGGCCGAGGTGGATATTCTCGGCGTGTCACGACACGTAAGTCTCGAAATGGTGCCTGAAGCGAAGGTCGAGGACTACGCCCTCATCCACGCCGGGTTCGCGATCCAAGTCGTTGACGAAGAGTACGCTCTGGAAACACTGGAGATCCTCAAGTCCGTTGACGGTCTCCTGGCCGCCGAAGAGGAGATCCTGGAGAGCGAGGCATCGTGATGGACCTCTCCGGCTTCAGAAACCCGGAGATCGCAACCAAACTCATCGCACGTCTCAACGCGGTATCGACGGAGCCCGTGAAGTTCATGGAGGTCTGTGGCACGCACACCGTCTCCATCGCCAAGCACGGGCTTCGCGACATCATGCCTGAGACGCTCACCCTGCTGTCGGGTCCCGGTTGTCCCGTGTGCGTCACCAGCAACACCGACATCGACACGGCGATCGAGTTCGCAAAGCAGCCAGGTGTGATCGTCACCACCTTCGGCGACATGATGAAAGTCCCCGGCTCATACACCTCCATGTCGGAGGAGAAAGCCGCCGGATCGGACATCCGCATCGTCTACTCCCCGCTCGATGCCCTGCAGATCGCAAAAAATAATCCCGACAACAAGGTCGTATTCATCGGCGTTGGTTTCGAGACTACCGCGCCCATCATCGCAGCGACGATCGAGCGAGCGATGGCCATGAGACTCGACAACTTCTTGGTCTACTCCGCGCACAAGACAGTTCCTGAGGCACTTCGCGTCTTGGTCAACGACCCGGACGTGCAGATCGGCGGCTTCATACTGCCTGGGCACGTCTCCACCATCATCGGCCTGGAACCCTATCGCTTCTTGGCCGATGAGTACGACGTCCCGTGCGTGATCACAGGCTTCGAGCCCGTGGACGTGCTTCAGGGGATCTGGATGCTCGCCGAGCAGGTCGCCGACGGCCGCTCGGAAGTCGAAATCGCTTACACTCGCGGTGTCGCAGCTGAAGGCAACCCCACAGCGATCGCCAAGATTGAGAAGGTGTTCGAACCCTGCGATGCTGAGTGGCGCGGGATCGGCATGATCCCAGGAACCGGACTCAAGATTCGAGAAGAGTACGGGGCGCATGACGCACTGAGGGTCATCCCCGTCACTCCGCCACCACCCAAGGAGATCAAGGGCTGCCAGTGCGGCGAGGTGCTCCGCGGCGTGATACTGCCGTTCGAGTGCAAGCTCTTCGCTCGTGGCTGCACCCCTGAGCACCCCATCGGGCCCTGCATGGTCTCCTCGGAAGGCTCATGCGCGGCATACTATCGCTATACGGATCACGGAAGATCGTAAGGGCGCCCGCTGCGCCGACACGCAGCGACCATACGCCCCTGATGCAGTACGGAGGCTCACGGATGCGACAGGACAAGATCCTGCTGGCTCACGGCAGCGGCGGCACCATGATGCGCGATCTGATCGAGGACGTCTTCATGAGTGGGTTCGATGACGAGATCCTCTCACGCATGGAGGATGCTGCTGCGCTCGACGTACCGCCGGGACGCATCTCCATGTCCACGGACACCTACGTCGTGAACCCCGTGTTCTTTCCCGGTGGAGACATCGGAAGGCTTGCGATCTGCGGCACCGTGAACGACGTGGCGACCGCCGGTGCGACGCCGCTCTACCTCTCCGTCGGCTTCATCCTCGAAGAGGGCTTCCCTGTCGCCGACTTGCGACGCATCCTTGAGACCATGCGCGACTCGGCCGCTGAGGCAGGTGTCCAGATCGTCACCGGTGACACCAAGGTCGTCGAGAAAGGCCACGCCGACGGCATCTTCATCAACACCGCCGGTATCGGCGTCATCCGCGAGGGCGTCTCGCTCTCCAGCGGGTCGTGCGTCCCCGGTGACAAGGTGCTGCTCTCGGGCACGCTTGGCGACCATGGCATCGCAGTCGTCTCGATTCGCGAAGGTCTCACCTTCGACACCGACATCGAGACCGATGCCGCACCGCTGAACCATCTGATCAACGCCACGCTCGACGCGGCGCCCAATGCTCGCTGCTTCCGCGATCCCACGCGCGGCGGACTCGCATCCACACTCAACGAGCTCGCGGGCGCGTCGGCTGTGTCCATCACGGTCGAGGAGGATCTGGTGCCCGTTCGCCCACAGGTTCGCGGCGCGAGCGAGATGCTGGGCTACGACGTCTTCCAGGTCGCCAACGAGGGCAAGATGGTGAGCATCGTACCTGCGGACGAGGCTGACGCAGCGCTCGAGGCCATGCGCAACGCGCCGTACGGTGCGGACGCCGCGATCATCGGTGAAGTGGCCGAAGGTCCCGCAGGCAAGGTCTATGTGAAGACCGGCTTCGGCTCCAAGCGCATCATGGACATGCTCGTCGGCGAACAGCTCCCCCGTATCTGCTGATGCCGTTCGAGTCGACCACGAGCGAACGTGCCGGTCTAGCTCGAGTCGCATTCGCAGGGCTTGTGTGGGGATCGATCGCGATCTTCGTC
Source organism: Actinobacteria bacterium UBA3086 (assembly GCA_002367305.1). Taxonomy (GTDB): domain Bacteria; phylum Actinomycetota; class Coriobacteriia; order Anaerosomatales; family UBA3086; genus UBA3086. Next base: position 15,857 of record DFBG01000145.1, read on the forward strand.
CGGCAGATCGACACGAGTCCTTTCGTTATCGTCTTCTGGCGTGTTACGTTCGCCGGCTTGGTGACCACCGCGTACCTCTTCGCGCGCGACCGCTTGGGCGAGCTCGTCGCACTCCCCTCCCGCAAACGTCTCGCGATCGGATCGATGGGCGTGCTGCTCGCTCTCAACTGGGTGCTCTTCATGGGCGCGTTCCAGCTTGTCGATGTCGCCGTTGTCGTGCTGCTGGGCTATCTCGGTCCAGTGGTCGTCGCCCTGCTCACCCCGCTCGTGGGCAAGGAGCGGTTCGACCGACGCATACTCCTGCCGCTGGCATTCTCGCTGGCTGGCACGATAGTGATCCTAGGTCCAAGAGACCTCCATCTGAACGGTGGCACCGAGGGTCTGGGTGTTGCCATGGCCCTCGCCTCTTCCATCACCTACGCGATGCTCGTGCTGAATGCGCGACGTCTGGTGCAAGACGTTTCGACCCCCGTGTACATGCTGGGCGAGTACATCGCCGCGGCGATCGTCCTGCTACCTGCGGTGCTCTTCCTGCCGGGACCCGGCACGGCCATCGAATGGGGCGCACTCGGTGTTCTCGGAACAGTGCACACCGCCGCTACCAGCCTCTTGATCCTCTCCGCCCTGCGTGCAGTTCGCGCGGATCGGGTCGCCATCATGACGTACGCCGAGCCAGTGAGCGCCGTGCTGTTCGCAGCCGCGTTCCTAGGAGAATCGATCACGGCATCGACTGCCGTAGGAGGCCTCGCCGTCGTGATCGGTGGCCTCATGGTCGCTCGTCTCCAGCCGTCAGGCACTGCCGAGGGACCCCAGACGCTCACCGACCGCTACGTGGACGAGATCTGAGCGGGAATGCCCGGCACTCCCTGATCCCGTAGGACCAGAATGGCTCAGTACGGGTATCATCGAGAACGAGGATCATGAGCATCTGACCTGCGGTATGGGACGAAAGGCACCCTCCATGAACTCTCTGCAGCGCTTGTCCGAGGCTGATGCGATACAGCGACTCGCCGCTCATGACGGCTCGCTCTACACCAGCGATATCGATGTCCGACAGAAGATCACGCATCGGCTGGGCTGGACGGATCTCGCCGAGAAGGCCCCCCAGCGCATCCCCCTCATCGTCACGCTCGGCAAGACTTTGGTCGAGGAAGGCGCGACGGACATCGTGCTCTTGGGAATGGGCGGCTCCTCGCTTGCCGCCCTCGTCATGTCGCAGATCATCGGGTCGGCCCCGGGAATGCCCCGACTCCACGTACTCGACACTACGAATCCGCTGGTGATCGATCGAGCCCTGCACACGCTTGACAGAGCCAGCACCTACTTCCTCATATCGAGCAAGTCAGGAACCACCATCGAGCCACTCTCCCTCTATGCGATATTCCGCGCCTGGATGGAAGAGAAGTTCCCACGGCCCCAGGCGGGCAAGCATTTCATCGCGATCACCGACCCCGGTTCGGCACTGGAGAAGTTGAGGACTCGCGACCTCATGCGCCTGACCCTCAATACGCCTCCCTCAGTCGGCGGGCGATTCTCGGCGCTCACGCTGTTCGGCCTCACGCCGGCAGCCCTCATCGGTATCGACGTGGCAGAGATGTGCTCCCGAGCTCAAGAGATGGAACGCCGCTGTCATGCGGACACGCCCGACAACCCCGGCGCCGTGCTCGCCGCGTTCTTGGGCGACGCACATGCGGCTGGTAGAGACAAGCTCACTCTGGTCACCTGCGACGACCTGCGCCCATTCGGGCTCTGGGTCGAGCAGCTCGTGGCCGAGTCGACCGGCAAAGAGGGCACCGGTCTCGTACCGGTGATCGAGCACGACGCGACGACGCCCCCCGATTTCGGTCCCGACCGGGTCGTTGTCGTGATGCGTCATCGGCACGATGACGCGCTGCGTAGGTGGGCCGGCATGTTGGCCGACAAACACCCCGTCATCGAGTTGGAACTCGATGACCCGCTCGATATCGGCGCCGAGTTCGTGAGATGGGAGCATGCGATTGCGCTCCTGGGCCTTCTCATGGGCATCAACCCCTTTGATGAGCCCAATGTGGCCGAGGCCAAGGCAGCCACCACAAGCATGCTCACAGGCGATCTGAGCGCGCCCCAGGCCATAGCCGACCACAACGGCATCTGGACCACGTTTTCGGGAAGTCTAGCCGACTCGCCCCCACCTGCGGAGCTCACTGCGACCGCGTCGACGATCCTCGAATCCCTGCAGCCCGGTGACTACTTGGCGACCCTCGCCTATCTCCCCGAAGAAGGCGAGCTCATGGCCCACCTGCGAACCGCTCTCAAGCGGGTCTCCTCGGCCATGAAGATTGCCACCTGTCTCGAAACAGGTCCTCGCTATCTCCACTCGACGGGACAGTTGCACAAGGGGGGCCCGACGAACGGCGTGTTCCTCGTGATCACGGCAAGAGAACGCGGCGATATAGAGATCCCGGGCCACTCGTTCACTCTCAACCGCCTCTTCCGCGCTCAGGCCGAAGGGGACATTCACACCCTGGCCGCACATGGCCTCCGTGTGGCACGGCTGGATCTGCCTGCCGCCGATGCGCGATCAGTCGCATCAGTTGCCGCGGCCCTCGTTGCCGCCGCTCGCTTCCAGGCCTGACGACCGCATGAAAGGGCGTCGACTGGGTGAATCCCACTCGACGCCCTCGAAACGTGGCTCAGCTCCGACTTCCGGGACGTAGAAGTCGGAGCTGAGTTGTATCCATGGCGACCCCTGGGGGGAGGTTCGCCAAAGCGTGAACTCTACTTGCTAGCACCCTTGGGGGCGCCACCGAACATGCCGCCCACCTTGTCCAGCCCGTGCTCACGCTCGTAGCGCTCGTGAGCCGTACCGTGGATACGCATCCAGATGTGATCGACGTTCTTGGGCAGCTGACCGTCCATCTTGCTGATGACGATGATGGTCAAGAGGGCTGCGGGGAACGTGAACACCGTGGGATACGTCATATCTCCGAGGAAACCGAGCAATCCTCCAGCGGTCAGAACTCCGAGCGTCTTGAGGATGTTGAGCAGGATGATGAGGAGTGAGCCACCGCCACCGACGATCATGCCGGCGATCGCGCCCTTCTCCGTCGTGCCCTTCCACCAGATACCCGTGAGCAACATCGGCACGAACGTGCCTGCGCCGAAGGCGAATGCCCAGGTCACCATCATCGCGATGATCGCGGGATAGGCGGTATTGAGGCCCGAGGCCGGAATACCGAGACCGATTCCCAGAGCGACGAAGGCGAACACGATGACAGCCGACTTCGCAAAGAAGACTCTCTGCTTCTCGGTCGCGTTGGGATTGATGTACTTCTCGTAGACATCGTGACCAACGGCGGAGGCCGAGGCGATGAGGAGTCCGCCGATGGTGGAGAACATCGCGGCGAACGCACCTGCAGACACGATACCGAGCAACCACTGGCCGCCGATGATCTGCCCCATCATGGGCATGATCTGGCTTGCGGTCACGAGCAGTCCGTCGACATAGTTGGCCGCTGTCGGAGCCGACCCGTCCGCCACGGCATTGGCGATGAGTTCTCGACCTGCTAGACCGATAATGGGCGCCATAATGTAGAACATACCGATGAGTATGAGAACCCAGAAGGTCGAGCGGCGAGCCGCCGAACCGGAGGGGTTGGTGTAGTACCGGTTCAGGATGTGCGGCAGACCCGCAGTACCCAGGACCAGCGCCAACACCATCGAGAACTGATCCAGCTTGTTGTAGCGATGACCGGGCTCGACGAACACCATATCGCGGAGCTCATGCAGCTTGTTGACCTGCGGGAGCACGACGTCCACCTTGGCGGTCTCGTCGCCCGCGGCGATCGCGGCTTCGACATTGGCGAAGCCCTCGGCTGTCATGGCGCCCTCAGCCTTGGCGAGCATAGCGCCATCGTCGGCCGTGAGATCCGCAACCGTGACGGTCTTGGCGTTGACCAGCGTATCGGCCGACGCGTCCGCGAGCGCCTGCGGATAGCTGAATCCGCTACCGAAGATGAAGACGACCAACAGGATGGTGGCGAAGTTGAGCCACCAGAACTGGAAAACCTGGTTGAGCGTCGTACCTTTCATGCCGCCCATGGCGACGTAGAACATCATGACCGCAGCAACAACGACAACGCCGGTGTTGTACGCGCTCATGCCGAGGAATCCACGACCCACCAGGATGGACCACGTCGTACCCGCACCGTACATCTGCGGGGCCATGTAGAACATCGAGGTCAGAAGCACGCCGACCACGGTGACGAGACGGATGCGATCGGTGCCGAAGCGCCCGAATGCGAAGTCCGCGACCGTGTACTCACCGAAGCGGCGAAGTGCCGATGCGATGAACAACACGACGACCATGAAACCACCGGCGAAACCGGCAGCGTACCAAACGCCGTCGAGACCTGAGGCATACACCGCTGCAGCAACACCCAAGAAGGATGCAGCCGAGAGATAGTCGCCCGAGATCGCGGAGGCGTTGGAGAACGAACCGACCTTGCGTCCAGCGAGGTAGAAGTCCGCCGTGGTACGCGTGAATCTACGCGATAAGATCGACAGGCCAATGGTGAAGAGCACCAGACCGATAACGAGAACGATTGCGATTGTGTTCATGGTCTAGACCTCCTCATCCAGTTCGTCGGCGTGCTCTGCACGGAACTTCGCTTCTATTTCCTCGGCCATGTACATGAGGTCCTCGTCGAGCTTGTCGGCCTTCTTGGAGTACGTCCATGCCATGGTCCAGAGGAACACGTAGTACAGCAGTGATACGAACAGGTAGTTTGCGGTGAAGCCGCCCCAGATGGGCTCGGCGTACCAAGCTTCCCAAACACCAGAGAGTGCCGGAATCGCCAGGGTCACCGCGAAGAATATGGCTCCGTACGTGAAGCTGAGCTTGCGCTGTGCGCGAAAGACCATGTCGACACTCTCGATGGTGTCGATGTGGCTTCCATGCTGGATGTAGGTCTCACCGCCAGTTGCCTGTGCGGCGGCCTCTGCTTGTGCTGCCATCTCTTCGCACCTCCTTCATCAGTCGTGCCGGCGATGCCGGCGGATTGTCAGTACTTTCTGATCCGTCCGCTACTCGGACTTGATGACCATCACCGGAATCGGTGCAGCCTTGACCACGGTCTCAGCAACCGAGCCGAGCGCGATCCGCTTGAGGCCCGTCCGACCGGTATCGCCGACCACGATCATGTCGGCATCCCATTCCTGGGCCGCGGCGACGATACGACGAGCGACGCCACCCTGGGCCACCTCGACCTCACACTCGACACCGTTGCGGTCGCACATCGTCTTCGCGATGACGAGACCCTTGATCGATGCGTGAACACCCTCATAGATGTCCTCGCTCATGACTTCCTCGGGATACTCGAGCGTCTCCAGCCCGGTGTCCACGAAGATCGCCTTGACCGATGCTCCGAACGTCTTGGCCATGATGACCGCGTACTCGGTCGCTGCGACCGAAGGCTCCGAACCATCCGTTGGGACCAGGATCTTGTCGATCTCACGACATACTTCCTGGATATCGCCGAGCTTGACCTCATCGGCGCTTCCCTTGATGCAGACCTTCATGCGTTTCACCTCCTCCGAAAGGGCACTACTGCCCCCATGCGGCACGTCTACAGACTCAGACTAGGTCGCATGGGCGAGGGTGACGACGGGTCGGCCGCGTGCGGTCACGAGGGTTCGGTGAAGGGGGCGTCAGCGGCAGGGAATGGTCATGCTGAGCGCGAGTCGATGCATGCGATGCCGCTCACGGAGCCTCAGACGCCGTTCGCCGGGCGATACTCTCCACTGGCGGCGTTCCGACCTAACCGACCAGAGGCAGAATCCGCACGTTCAGGGCTCCAGACGCATGGATCTCAAGCAGGCCGACGGTGCGCGCACCGTCAGCCTGACGTGGTCGGGATGCCGAGCCGGGATTCACGTGGAGCACGCCTCGCGAGTCCACGACCTCGGGCCGGTGCGTGTGGCCGGTGACCACGACCGACACGCCCTGCATGGCAATGGGGCTCAAGGCCTGGGGATCATGGACGACCAAAATGTCCACGTCTGCGACGCGGATCGTGGCCCGAGCGCGAAGGTCCCGTCCGGGCAAGGAGCGGTCCGTGTTGCCGAGGACGGCGGTCACCGGGGCTATGGTCTCGATTTCGAGCAGCACGATCTCACCGCCGATGTCACCGGCGTGCACGATACGATCGACACCCGCGAATACCGAATGGATCGAATCGTGCACGAATCCGTGCGTGTCCGAGATGATACCGACACGAGCGACAATCGGATCACCGACCCCGGACTCACCTCTCGTCGCGGCTTGTCGGTCCACGGCTAGAGCCCAAGAGCCTTCTTGAGCGAAGGAACACGGCGGCGGGAGACGGGAACCTGAGTGCCCTCTGGATCCTTGAGCGTGAGCAGCAGCGTTCCCCCGTACATGGGAACGACCTCGCGCACCTGCGCGAGATTCACGAGATATCTGCGATGCACGCGGAAGAAACCGCTGGGCGTGAGTTTGTTCTCAAGTTGAGCGAGCGAGAATGTAGACAGATAGCGCTCGGTCTCAGTGTGCAGATAAGAGTAGTCGTCTTTGGCCATGATGTAGGAGATGTCCTCGACCTGGAGGAGCAGCTTCTTGCCCGCCTTCTCCACTGGGATGCGCTCGATCCGGGCGCGTGTCTCCTCGGCGGGCTTGATCCGCTCTATGGCCTGACGCAACCGGTCGACCTCGACGGGCTTGACGAGGTAGTCGGCCGCCGCGACCTCGAAGGCCTTGACCGCATGTTCGCTGTGGGCCGTGACGAAGACGATGGAGGGAGGATGCTCGAGCCCGGTGAGGGTCTCCGCGAGATCGACGCCGGACAAGCCAGGCATGTCGATGTCCAGGAAGACCACGTCATAGGGGATCGCCTTGACGAGCTGGAGCGCCTCGGGCCCATTGGATGCCTCGCCCACGACCTCGACGCCCCCCGCCTCGTCCAGCAGAAAGCGGAGTTCTGAGCGCGCAGGCGCCTCATCGTCGACGACCAACGCCTTAAGCAGCATCGGAACCTCCGTTTGTGTCATGGCCCGCACCAGGGAAGATGGTCATACACACGTTGGTGCCACTCCCTCGGGTACTCATGACCTCGAGTCCGGACCCGGGGCCAAAGTACCCCTTGAGCCTATCGTCAACGTTCTTGAGCGCAATGCCAAGCCCCTTGCCAAAACCAGGCTCCATGATACGTGGAAGATCCTGCTCACTGATGCCGACGCCGTCGTCTATGACACAGAGCTCCAAGCGTTCGTCGTCCACGAACTGGGCAGTGATATCGATATGGAGAACGCCCTCCGGTCGCATACCGTGCTGAATCGCGTTCTCGACAATGGGCTGAACGATGAACGCGGGCACGTGCACGTCGGCCACACCCGGATGAAGATTCTCGCCGACGGAGACCCGCTCGCCGAATCGTGCCTTCTCGAACGCGAGGTACGACCGGACGTAGTCGATCTCCTGCTCCAGCGGTATCAGCTGGTCACCGGATTCAAGGGTGCGCCTGTAGAAGCGAGCGAACTCGCGCAACAGACCCCGAGCAGAGTCCGGCTCCGTGCGGATGAGCATCGCGATGGTGTTGATGGTGTTGAACAGGAAGTGCGGGTTGATCTGCGCCTGCAGCGCCTTCAGTTCCATACGAGTCGCGAGTTCGGTCTGCATGTCGAGCTCCGAGAGTTCCAGCTGTGTGGAAAGCAGCGTGGCGAGACCCTCCGCCATGGCGACCTGCGTCTCGTTCAGAAGTCGCCGCGTCGTGTAGTAGAACTTGAGCGTGCCCACCGGCACGCCTCGCATCTCCAAGGGCACCACGATGGCCGCGCGCAGCATGCAACCGCGCTCAGAGCACCCGATGTCCTCCTTGGAGTCCAAGATCCGGTGCTCGTTGCGATCAAGCGCATCACGCGTCGCCTGCGTGAGGATGGGTCCCCCCACCGTATGATGGTCCTCGCCGAGACCCGCAAATCCCAAGATCCGATCGCAATCGGTGATGGCCACCGCCGCCGCCTCGGTTCGACCGATTGCAATGCGACAGACGGCCTGTGCACTGTCGGCGGTCAACCCCTGCCGAAAATATGCGAGAGAGTCTACGGCCACTTCGAGAATCAGGTGCGACTGCAGGGCCTTGAGATGGTCGGGGCGCGTCAGGAGCCGGGCGATAACGCTTCCCATGGCGACGAGCGTGAGCCCTGAGAGCGAGGCGAACAGCACCCACTGTGGAGCCTCAACGCGGATGAGCACCCAGCCCGTGAGCACGGCCAGGACGGTCACCGCGAACAGCAGCAACATGTCGATGATGATCGTGCGTCTCGGCGTCATGCCGGCCACACCCTCCCGCACCACACAGGCGCGTCGATCAGCGTCGCAACTCTTTCATGAGGAGCTCGAGTCTGCCCGGAAGCTCGCGCATTCCGACCCCCGTGTAAAGGGACCTCGATGCCACGTTGTGTTCCTGCGTACAGAGACTCACCATCGCCGCATCCTGCCGCGCCATGTAGCCGACCGCGTCACGCAGCAGTGCAGTGCCAACGCCCCTACGCCGCGCCGACGGATGGATGGCCAGTCTTCCAAGCGTTCCAGCACCTCCGGCTACGGTGCACAAAGTATAGCCGATGAGACCATCCGTCCCCTCGGCAACGGCCGCCCTGTTGGTGACGAGATAATCGCTGAGCTCTTTTGTTCCGTAACTCCAGAACTCATCGAAGCAGAGCGCGTCCAGGGCAAGAATCTCCGGGACGTCTTCAGGCACCGCACGGCGCAGCACGACCCCCTGCGGGGCCTGGCCACGCATTTCCTGGGCAGAACGCGAGTCCATGCGGAATGTGACTATCGACTGACAGGGCGTCATATGAGCACGAAGATACGGTCGTACCGCTTCGGAGGCGACGAGAGGGCTCAGGAGCCGCGCGAAGCCCTGATCGCGGGCAACGGACTCCAGATCGGTGATTGCACGTGGCACGTGGCTCTCAGGGCACCACAGAGCCTGCAGAGCGAGCACACCCCGTCCCTCGCGCCAAGGGCGCAGGATTGCAGCGTCCCCGCCGGGCCCGACCTGCACACGCCATGGCGCAGCCTCCCACATCCTCCGGAACTCGCCCGCATCCTCATACAGCTGCACGGAGTGAGCGGCTGGCCCGAGCCGATCAATATCACGCTCGCTCGCCGGGTGCAGGTAGCGGGACATCAGAGTACGCCTGACTCAGACAGGGCGAGCGCCGCTCCTGCCATCATCAACATCATCGCAAAACCCATACGCACATGCCGCTCCTGCGCCACAGCGGTCAACTTGGCGCCGAGAAGTGCGCCGGGCACCACCCCGATCATGAGCCCGGCGGCGAGATCCAGTTCAATGTTGCCCAACAGATAGTGCGTGATCGCCCCCGGTATCGCGAGCACGGACATCGCCACGAGGCTCGTCCCTATGGCCCGCTTCACTGGGTAGCCGAACCATCTGCCCAGAAGCGGCACGATCACGAACCCGCCCCCGAGCCCCAAGAAGCCCGAGTAGAGTCCTGTGATGGCACCTAGGATCCAGATGGGCCTCCGACGAGAAGGGGTCTCGCCGTTGATGGAAACGGCCTCCCCCTCATGATGCGCGGCCGCGGACGCTCGGGACTGACCTATCATCTCGAACGCCATATAGAGGATCAGCGCCGCCGTGAGCATGAGGACCACACTGCCCCCGACCCAGGTCGAGGCCACGGCGCCGAGCACACTCGTGGCACATCCCCAGAGACCGAGGGTCACGCCCGCTCGAATATCCGCGCTTCCGCGCCGAGCGTACGAGACCGCTCCCGTGATGGCCGTCGGAATGATGACAAGCAGTGGGGTGCCCACAGCGACGAGTTCCGGGTAACCCAGAACGAGTCGGATCATCGGCGTGGTCAC
>DFBG01000145.1:25801-26332 GCA_002367305.1 Actinobacteria bacterium UBA3086
GCCGTGGCCAAGTGTTCGACCACTACGGACACGTCAGTCGTCCCGGGCGACCGGGAAACGTCCCGTGAGCGCGGTCCTGTCCACACGCCTCTCACCGGTGAAGAGTGAACTCAACGCGATGTCGTCCCAAATGCGATCCATGAGCATGGGCCACCGACGCTGGAATCGAAAGTAGTTCTGGCAGTTCTCACGGGCATACGTAGCGGCATCACGCACCGCCTCGCGAGCCACACGGAAGTACCGGCCGCGCTCTGGATGCGACAACGCACGCAAGATTGCGGTGGCAACTGCACGCCACGTGATCGATGAGCCGATGAATGCGCCAGGATATGGCGAGAGTGCCTCAGGTGTCACCTGGCGCAGATCGACCTGCGACTTCGCGAACTCCAACTTGCGATGCTCGTACACGAACCGATAGACATCCTGTCGGAACTGAAGGGCCTCACTCCGCACCTTGGGCGGTGCATGGACGAGTGACCACTCGCCGTCGAGGAAGACGTCGCCGCCGTGCATACGCGCGTTGATGACGTA
>DFBG01000145.1:26367-35284 GCA_002367305.1 Actinobacteria bacterium UBA3086
CACCCTCCGAACGCGAGTGGGCTCTTCTGAATGCGCGGTGGTGCGGCAACAATGGAAAGTGCCGCATTGAACGCGTCGTCCTGGCGCCAGAACATGTCCGACCAATGAGGCTTGCTGTGGTGCTGATACGTGCCGGCCTCGTCTGTGTAGTAGCCGCTCTTGGCGAGCACTCGCGTACCGTCGCCGACTTCGTGACCCAGTCCCTCCTCGGCTCGATGCAGGAACTCTGGGTCCGTGACGATCTGATCGTCATCGACGAATACAACACTCTCGTATCCCAGAACAGCGGCGGCGATGAGCCCGACATTGCGGACCGCACCATAGCCCGAGAGCCCGACACCAGGGATCATGTCCGCGAACTCGAGTTGCTCCAACCGGCGATGCAGCGAACCGAGTTCCGCGGGCCCGAAGACGAGAGCATCGAGACCGGGGAAATCCGCAAGAATCCCGCGAACACGCTCTTCGGCCTGATGCTCGATGGTCGGGTCGGTCGCAGCGACCACGATGATGACCTTCTCGAGACCCTCAACCTGCTCAAGCGATCGTAGGCAGTGTGGAAGCGGCCCGTCGGCATCGATGGGCGTGGGGTGATCGTAGATGTTGAACAGCCCGTCGCGAACGCGCAGGCGTCGGCGGGTCCAGAACGTTGGTATGACAACACAAGGGGCCACGTGCGCAACCTTTCGGGATAACGCTCATCGCGCGGACGCGCGACTCCCTCGAATTGTACCTCTTGCCGCCCTTTGAGTCTGCGCTGTCACCTGCGGAATCACCGCGGGCGAATCGGAACTCTATCCAACTACATCCGAATCCTCGTCGGCCAACTCCTTCTCGACACTCTCTGGCGTGACCAAACATCGCTCCACAGCGTCTCTGACAACACCATAGGGGCGCGATCCAATGAGGAGCTCATTACAGATCAATGCAGCAGGCGTGGAATCGAGTCCCAGGTGCGCCGCCAGGTGGCGGAACTGATGCAGTCGCTCGGCGTATCCATCCTCATCCCACGCGGCGATCACCACGTCGGTGTCCATACCATGGTCCTCGGCAAGAGCGAGCAGCACGTCCCTTGAACCGATGTCCAGAGCTTGCCCGTAGTACGCGCCGAACACCGCATGATGCAACTCGCGATGGCGCTCCTCCCCCTGGTCCCGAGCGATCTCCACAAGTGTGTGCGCCAGATGTGTCTTGGGAAGGAACGGCGGATTGACCATGGGAAATCCCTCACGCTCAGCCAGGCCCAGCACATGGTCCCTCACCCTATCGGAGTGCCCGGCCTCCTCAAACTCACTCTTCTGAAAGCCCTCGTCGGGCATGTCGGGACGGAGCTCAAAAGGCGAGAGAACGATCTCAACGTCCATCTCTGCACGAAGTTTGTCGAACCTGAACTGGTCGACGTAGCAGAACGGTCAAGCGTAGTCATAGAACAACAGGATTCGGGGCCGTATGGCCTCATCCACCGACCCATGACCGTTCTCCTGAGTCATATCGCCTCCTCGTTCAACGTTGTTATACGCCGTGCTCCCGATCCCGTACGCCCTGTCCCGGAATCCGGATATTGAGCGGCTCTCCACACCGTTCACATACCCCATCGCGCACCTTGACCCGCGTGACTTCGTACCCGGCGCGCTTAACGGCCGTCGCACCACACCGAGGACACACTGTATTCTCCCCACCTTCCGAAGCGACGTTTCCGAGATACACGAAGCGGAGACCCTCCTCGTGTCCGATGCGTACGGCTGCGTGCAACGTCTCGATCGGAGTCGGATCGAGGTCGGCAAGTTCAAGGTATGGGAAGAACCGCGTCACATGCCATGGTGTGTCTGTGCCGAGGTCCTCCGCGACCCAACGCGCCATGGCACGTAGGTCCTCCTCAGAGTCATTGATCGTGGGTACGACATTCGTCACCACCTCAACGTGCATGTCCCAGTGATGTCGGGCGCGCACCGCCATCTCCCGAACAGGCGCCGGCGACGGCACGCGACACAACTTCGCGTATGACTCATCGGTCGCCCCCTTGAGGTCGACCCGCCAAACATCCACAAGCTCGCCGAGGAGATCCAGAGCCTCAGACGTGATGTACCCGTTGGTGACCATCACCGTGAACAACCCCGCTTCGTGCGCGAGGCGCGAGACATCCATGACGTACTCGATTTGGATGATGGGCTCGTTGTAGGTGAAGGCGACACCAGGGCACCCGTACTGCTGTGCCAGAGAGATGACAGCCGTGGGCAGGAGATCGTGCAGCTCACGCGCCTCATCCTGAGGAGTCGCGCGGCTGATACTCCAGTTCTGACAGTGTCGGCAACGCATCGAGCATCCCACACTGCCAAGGGAAAGCACCTGGGTGCCAGGGGCGTAGTGGAACACGGGCTTCTTTTCGATCGGGTCGACGGCCACCGACGAGACTCGCGCATAGGTCAGGGGAACGAGCGTCCCACCCACATTCTCTCGAACGTTGCAGAATCCGGTATGCCCCTCAGGGATCAAGCAACGATGCGGGCAGACCCCGCAGCGAATGCCTCGATCCTCGGTCGACCACAGAACCGCTTCGCGCATCACGCACACCCCCCTAGCCGGGGGCGAGCATGACGCGATCTCGACCGGCCTCCTTGGCCCGGTAGAGCGCCCCATCGGCTGCCTCCAGCAACTCAAGTGAATCCGTACACGTCGATCCCGCCGACGCGACACCAATTGACACCGCGATCGAGACGAAGGTCCCGTTCCCTTCAGGCTTGACTCCCACCCGAAGCTCCCGGACCACACCCCTCACCTTCTCGGCCACTGCATACGCAGCGGTCTTGTCGACACCCGGCAGGATCAGGGCGAACTCATCGCCTCCATAGCGAACCGGAATATCCGTTTCACGTATACTTTCCCGAAGAAGCGTCCCTACAGCGGCGAGAACCCTATCTCCCACCATGTGGCCGTAGCGATCATTGATCGACTTGAAGTCATCTAGATCGATCATGAGGAGTGAGACCGCTGTGCCATAGCGCCTGAGCCGGGCGGCCTCGTCGGCAAGTCGCTCATTGAAGACACGTCGGTTCCAAAGGCCGGTGAGCGAGTCGATCGTGGCATTCTCTCTGAGACGATTTCCCTCGCGCTCGAAACGCGTGCGCTGCAACGGAAAACACATCTCCCATGTGGAGTTGCCCTGATGAATCGCGATCGCGTGCTCTACGCATGTCGGGTACCCGCAGGCACCGCAGTCGATGAGCTCGTCGCGCGACATGAACTCACCCTCAGCAAGCAGCGCATCGAGTTCGTCCTCGGTAGGCACAGGCACCGATACAGGGTCGGGGGTGAACGAATGCCTGAGCTCGACTGGTGGCAGATACCGGAGAATCGCCCGCCCACCCACCAGAGAGGACGCGTTCGACTCCTGCTGAGCGGTGACTATGTTCCGCTTGGCGAAGACGGACATCCCCGGATTGACCGCAGGCCCATCGACGCACCCTTCACAGTTGAGCATGTCGATCATCAAAGGCGCCGTCTCGCCCCTCTCCACCGCGCACAGAAGCTGCTCGAGCTGGCGAAGCCCACGGGCCGCGACCACATCGCTGTCGGTCATGCTTCGCGCCGCGAGTGCCTGGCGCGGGAACCCATCGATGAGTGAGACTTCCTTGAGCGGCAGCGGTCGCTGCGATCCGCCAGATGCCGAGAGAACAGGGACCTCAGGAACTCTGCCCGACTCCATGAGCCGCTTCAGCTCAAGGAAGTCTATGGCCACGTCGATTGCCCCATGGAACTGATCCTCAGCGATTTCATCCTTGCGCGCATAGCAGGGTGATACATACACGATCGCCACGTCGTCCGCATAGAGGTCACGGATCAACCGCGCCTGCGCCAGATACGGCGGTACGATGGGGGCCAGCGCGGAAACCAGTTGCGGATGATACTTGCGCACCCAGGAGACCGCGACAGGACAGGTCGACCTCAAAAGGAGCGAGAGGTTGGGCCGAGTCATCAGACGCTCATATGCTTCTGCGACCAACTCCTCGCCGAGGAACGTGCTCTCCACCGCGTGAAAGCCCATGGATTCGAGCTTGTGTTCGACCGCCGCCGGAGTCATTGGGTGCAACGCTGCCACGAACTCGGTCGCCAGCAGAGCGACGACCGGACGCCCCGACCTCAGGAGTTCGAGTACTGCACCCGTGTCATCACGTACGACGTGCCCACCGTGGGCGCATTCAGTGACGCAGAGACCACACGCAACGCACTTTTCCTCGATCACCTCAGTGTGATCACCATTCACTCTGATCGCCCTCGGAGGACAGTACCGCACGCATCCCCAACAACCCCGACACGCCGAGGGTGAGCTCTGGATCAGGAAGCCGTCGGGCGAGCCGTATGAATCGACAGCGCAATTGGGCGAGGCAACCACGGGCTGCTCGATGTATTCCTCGGCCACTGTGTCCACCCCCGCTCCATGACTCCTAGGACTTGCGCGACTCCCCCACGAACCACTGCTTCAGCCCCGTGCGCTCCAACGCCACCGCAAGCGGAAGCCCAAGACCGTACACGACGATGGCCTGGCCGATACCCACAGCGACCACGCCGAATAGATACATGCCGATCCAATTGCCCTCGACATCGATACCGAGCGGGGCGAACTCATAGAAGCCCAGACCCGCCAAGACGAACGGTAAGTAGGCCGGCACGATGAGAGCGTTGGAGATGACTGGGCCGGCAAGCGCCAGGAGTCGACGTTCACGAAAGCGCCACATCCATCCGGCGCCCAAGAGCGAACCCAGCGCACCGAACACCACATCGAACAGCGCGATAAGACCGAACTGAGAGAGCATGAACGAGTTGGCGATGAGCGCACCCAGAGCAAGACCGGGTATCGCTGCAGGCGTGAAGAGAGCGAGAACCGTGGTCGCCTCGCTCAGCCGTAACTGCACGGGACCGAATCCCAAGGGAGTGAGAAGCACCGGGAGTGTCACAGCTGCGTAGACCGCTGCGATTATTCCTGCTTGAGCTATGTATCGAGTGCGCTTCAATACGAACCATCCAAGTGAGGGGACCGTCCGGGGAGTCTAGCACGCGTCGGCCGGAGGACTTCAGGCGGGGAGCATGTCCTCGCCCGCACGATGCTGCATGAGCACACCCGTGGATCCACCCAGTGCCCGACGATCGAGCGCCTCGAAGAGCGCAGCCACGAGCAGCGGGTCAAACTGCGTCCCCGCCCCGGCTTCCATCTCAGCGCGAGCAGCAGTATGCGAGAGGCGGGCACGATAGGGACGCTCGGAAGTCATCGCGTCGTACGAGTCGGCGATCCCCAGGATCCTCGCCATGATCGGCGTGTCGTCGCCGCGCAACTGCATCGGATAGCCCTTGCCGTCCCACCGTTCGTGATGATGCATGATGATCGGCGCGAGTTCGTTCAGGAACTCGACCTGCTCAACGAGAGTGGCTCCACGCTCGGCATGCAGCCGTACTCGCGCGGCCTCCTCTTCCGTGAGACTCGTCGGCTTCAGGAGGATTTCCTCGGATATGCCCGTCTTGCCGATGTCGTGCAGCAATCCCGCGAACCGGAGCATCTCGATCTGCTCAGTGGGAAGACCCACTTCACGACCGACGAGCATCGCATAGTCCATAACCCGATCGGAATGCCCGCGGGATACACCCTCGCTGGCGTCGAGTGTGACGGAGAGAGCGGCAAGCGCGCGAGAATAGTCCGACCGCATATGCTCGAACACCGAAGCTCGCTCGAACGCGATGGCGGAGTGATCGGCGAACTGCTGGAGCAGCTGTCGGTCTTCCTCGTGGTAGCACGAGTCACCCCGGCAGGCGACGAACAGGTATCCCGCCATCATGTCCCGCGCGATGATCTCGGCACTCAGAAGCGACCAGCCGGCGTCGTCCGACTCTGTCGTCGGCTCGCCCGTGGGAGGGCTGCACAAAAGCGACTCGAACGGCGAGGTGACCATATCCCGCCCGGTCGCCTCCATGACCACATAGGCGACATCATCCTCGCTGACGCCTTCCACCATGACGATCGCCGCACTGTCGGAACGCCACCCGCTGAGCGTCACACCGACGACCGCATGAGGGAACGACCGCGCCAGTAGGCTGAGCACGAGCGGCTGGAGCTCGAGAATGTCGCCCGCCGCACCCGTGGCACGCGCGAACTCGCCAAGGCAGATCGCCTCGGTCGCCGCGCGCTGAAGCTTATCCATGGAGGTGGAACTCGTGCTCTTCGCTCCATGGTAGACCGATGTTGCTTGTGTCGGTTTCGCATTCGATTCAAGCACGGCGGATCCCTGCGAAGAGACCATCGACGCAAACGACTCCACCTGCTTGTGCGCGAGAAGCGGCACATCGCGGACAGCCTTGCGGGCCTCATCTTCGCCGAAACCGCGACCCAGCAATGACTGAAATGCCCGCTTGCGCTCGCGCGTCGAGGAGAAGAACCCGCCGACCACGAGATGAACATCGTCTTGAATCGCCGTACCGTATACGGGAAATCCACCTCTGCAGGTGACCCTCTTGGGTTCACAGCCCAGATGAGCCACGGTCTCTTCATCGAGACAACTGCAGTCGCCCACCGTCTCACCACCGGAGACGAGACCACAGAGAGAGCACTGTACGGAACGCGACATGCAGTCGCCATCATCGGAGGCGATCGAAACCGACAGACCGGTGGCGTCAAAGAACGCCTCAACGATCTGGTTCCACCGTGAGGAGGTGAAGGTACTCTCTGTTTCGATGTGACCGCTCATGCGACTCCCGCGACGTGATACGACTATACGAGAATATCGGCAATCGCATGATCACACTGGAATACTGCGGCGATGAGGACGGCTGGTCGGTAGAATGCGCCGCTCTGCGGTGCAACTATCCGACGAACGGCAATACTCGAGGTCCTTTAGACCCTCCCACGGGGCAACTTGAGAGTGAAGGTCGTTCCCACGCCCTCGGTGCTCGCGACCTCCACCTCGCCGCCAGCAGCATCAATGATGCTCTTGGCGATCGAGAGTCCGAGACCGAAACCACCGGTCGCCTTGGAACGGGACTTGTCGCTGCGATAGAAGCGCTCAAAGATATTGGGCAGGTCGCGTGCGGGGATTCCCACACCGGTATCACTCACCTCGACGATGATGGAGTCGCGCTTTCTCCGAGTGCGGAGCATGACACTCCCCCCCGCCGGAGTGTACTTGCACGCATTGTCCACGAGGATCGAGATCACATCCTCCAACCGATCCGGATCGCCGTGAAGCATGAGCTGCCCCTCTTCAGGCCCCTCATACTCAAGTCCCTTTTCAATGTATCGTGTCGCTGCTCCGGCTAGGATCTCGCGGCATCTCACGTTGATGTCGAATCTAACGCTGCGGTATTCCGGCGTGCGCTCGTTGCGAACCAAGGACAGCAGATCACTGGCGAGACGGGCCATCCGACGTGATTCACGGTCGATTGCATTGATCGCCTCGTCCCGCACTTCTGGATCTTCCTTGCCCCATGCGCGGAGGATGTTCGCGTATCCCCTGATACCGGCGACCGGAGTCGCCAGTTCATGTGACGCATCGGCGATGAAACGCGTCTGGGCCTCGGAGCGCCGTCTGAGCCGACCGATCAGGTTGTTGATGGATTTGGCGAGTGCGCCGATCTCGTGCTCGCCCTGAACGGGCAACTCCACATCGAGCTGCCCGGCGTCGATTGCGTCCGCCGCCTGCCGAAGATCATCGACGAGTTTGAGCACCCAGCCCATGCTCGTCTGCATCATGATCACCATGATGAATACGGCCGATGCCGCTAGAGCGGCCATAGGGAACCGAATTGCGTCGATGACCGCCTCTTCCTGTTCAGGGAAGTAGACGACATCCAGGACACCTATCTTGTCGTTGGGGAGATCGATCGGGACGTGCACGACGTACACACCGAGTCGCGCAGGCCCATAGAGTCCGGCCAGTACTCCCCCGACATCAACCGAGTGCTCGACTGACTGTCGACGCTCCAGCGCAGAACGGTGAAACTCTTCGACATCGGACAGAAGCGCACGCTCATCGCTGAACCAGTAGGGCTCATCGTCCTCGTCATAGAAGGCAAAGTCGCCTTCGGAAAGTCCCGCTCCCCGAAACATCTGAGGCACCGAACGTAAGAACTGACGCTCCGCCTCCAGCTCGCGCTGTATACCGGTGAGCCCTTCGCCCGCCGCTTCGAGCTTGGCGATCGTCGCTTCGTCACGGGCTATCTCAAGGGCATCGCGAGCGATGCGCAGAGTGGCATCATGCGCTACTTCCGACATTCCATCAGACACGACGACGTACGTGGTGAGCGCGACCCCGCCGATAACCAATCCAGCGAAGAGCACCGAAACCAGGAAGAGCCATGTCCTCAGAGAGGAACGACCCATCTAGCCCCTCGCAAAGAAATACCCGACACCTCGGATGGTCTGGATGATGGTGTTGTCCCGATCGCCGATCTTGTTGCGAAGATGGCAAACGAAGACCTCTATGACGTTGCTGTCTGTCGCGTGCTGGCCGCCCCATACCTCTTCGAGGATCTCATCACGCGAGATCACACGACCTGCATTCGCCACGAGATAGTGCAGAAGATCGAACTCCTTAGCAGTGAGATCGATGAGTTCACCCTTGACGGTGGCGCGTCGAGACGACGGCTCCACCTCCACGCCTGATGCCTTGAGACCGGCATCGGGACGATCGACTCGCTTGAGCAGAGCCCGGATACGCGAGAGCAGCTCGGGAATCTCGAACGGCTTGCGCAGATAGTCATCGGCACCGGCATCGAATCCGGATACGACATCCTGAGTCTCCGCTCGTGCGGTCAGCATGAGGATCGGGAACGTGTGCTCCTGTTCGCGGAGACGTCGAGCCACCTCGATCCCGTCGAGACCAGGAAGCATGAGATCGAGAACCAGAACGTCCGGTGTCTCCTGTTCGACCGCTTCGAG
>DFBG01000145.1:35341-43932 GCA_002367305.1 Actinobacteria bacterium UBA3086
TCAACGAAACGCGCGATGGTCGCGTCGTCTTCAACGATCAGAATCTTCTCGTCAGCCATTGTTCCTCCGCGATCCCTGTGCCATGAGATGGAACCGCCTCATGACAAATCGTGAGATGATTACGTTAAGAATAACGCATGCCGCAATAATTACGTCACGGTAGAAGTCGTTCAGCTATCTGAACCGCATTCAGAGCCGCTCCTTTGCGGATCTGATCGGCCACGACCCAAAGGTTGAGACCGTGCTCCACGGTAGAGTCAACCCGCAGCCGCCCCACGTATGTCTCATCTGTTCCCTCAAGCAATCCGGGCATGGGATACAACTGTTGAGACGGATCGTCCATCATCGTCAGACCCGGTGCTGCCGCAAGTGCAGCGCTCGCGTTCTCAAGCGAAACCGTACTGTCGAACTCCACATTGACCGACTCCGCGTGGCACCTGAGAACGGGCACCCGCACGCATGTCGCAGCGATCTCGATGTCCGGGGCATGCATGATCTTCTTTGTCTCCACCACCATCTTCCACTCCTCTTTGGTCGACCCGTCCTCCATGAAGACGTCGATCTGAGGAATGCAGTTGAACGCGATCCGGTGAGCGAATGCGGATGGCTCGCTCACTTCGTCATTCAGAAAGTCGCGAGTCTGACTGTAGAGTTCGTCCATGGCGGCCTGACCAGCGCCCGAGGCCGCTTGATAGGTCGAAACGACCACACGCTTGATCGGAGCCAGATCATGCAGGGGCTTGAGGGCGACAACCATCTGGATCGTCGAGCAGTTGGGATTCGCGATGATTCCTGAGTGCGCATCAACATCCTCAGGGTTGACCTCCGGCACAACGAGGGGCACCTTCGGGTCCATTCTGAATGCGGAGGAGTTGTCGACCACGACCGCTCCTGCCGCCGTCGCATGACCCGCCATAGCCTCACTGACCGAACCGCCTGCCGAGAACAGCGCCAGATCCACTCCTTCGAAGGATTCAGCGGTCAGCTCCTCCACGCGAATGGGGGCTCCATTGAAGAACACCGTCTTGCCAGCAGAACGAGCCGATGAGAGTGCCACCAGCCGCTTGATGGGAAAACCGCGCTGCTCGAGCACGAGCATCATCTCCGTGCCAACGGCTCCCGTGGCACCCACAACAGCAACGACCGGTTCCGCAGGCATGGGCTTGTTCCAGCTCATGATCACGCACCCTTTCCCGATGCTGGCGACATCTCCGCGGTCACTGAATCAGAATCCAAACCGAAACTCGTGTGCAGGGCCTGCACTGCGCGTTCCACGTGGACACCATCGATCACACAGGAAACTCGGATCGAGGAGGTGGAGATCATGTCGAGGTTCACTCCCGCGTCGGCAAGCGTACTGAACATCTTCGCCGCCACGCCCGGGTGCGTCTTCATCCCCGCGCCGACAAGGGAGACCTTGGCTATTGACTCGTCCACGGACCACAATCTCGCGCCCAGTTCAGTCACAACCTCGTCAGCCGCTCGTTTCGCGCGTGCAAGATCCTCTTTGGGCGTCGTGAACGAGATATCGGTCATGCCCTCTTCGGAAACGTTCTGCACGATCATATCGACGTTGACGTTGGCGTCGGCCATGTATGAGAACACGATGGCCGCGACTCCCGGTCGGTCGGGTACGTCACGAATAGTCACTTTCGCTTCCGATGTGTCATGCGTGACACCGGAGATGATGGCCTGCTCCATGGAGTCGTCGACCTCCCTGACGATCGTTCCGGGCATATCATTGAAACTCGAACGGCAGTGAATGACCACGCCGTGATTCCGTGCGAATTCGACCGCACGCAACTGCAGCACCTTTGCCCCCGTAGCGGCCATCTCGAGCATCTCCTCATAGGAGACGACATCCAGCTTGTGAGCAGCAGGGACAACGCGCGGGTCAGCCGTATATACGCCATCCACATCCGTGAGTATCTCGCACACATCCGCCCCGATGCCTGCCGCAATCGCGATTGCGGTCGTATCGGATCCACCCCTGCCAAGAGTGGTTATCTGGCCGTCCGGGGTGACACCCTGAAAGCCGGCGACGATTACGATCATGCCTGCATCGAGCGCCGTACTCACTCGGTCCGCGCGGACCTCTTGGATCTTGGCCTTGGTGTGGCCGGAGTCAGTGACGATGCCGACCTGTGGTCCCGTGAATGAGATCGCTTTGTATCCGATGGCATGGATTGCCATGGCCAGCAAAGAGATGGTGACCTGCTCGCCTGTCGCGAGAAGCATGTCCATCTCCCGCTCAGCGGGGTCGTCAGTGATGTTCTGCGCGAGCGCAACCAGGTCGTCGGTGACATCTCCCATAGCAGACACCACCGCCACGACACGGTCTCCGGCGAGCTTGCGATCCACGAGACGCTGGGCCACGGCGCGGAGCCGCTCTGCACCGCCCACGGACGTCCCGCCGAACTTGCAGACGACGAGCGCCATCGACCCTCCCATAAAATTGAATACGAACATGCGTTGACCTCGGCCAACGTGCGAAACAGTGTATCACCAGAGGGTGGTCGATTCACGAATACGTTCCCCCGCTGGGGTCCCAACGAGTCTAGGCTCAGCCGTGCACGTACAACCCAAGCGCCCGAGCGATATCTCTCATTCTCTCAGAGAGCCCCGCCAAAGCATCCGTGTAGAAATGGTCGACCAGCGTATGACCAGAAAGTCGACCCATGATCACATCAAGATGACGAAGGGCTTCACGCATGAGCTCGAGCTGTTCGTCGGCGGTATATCCCTCAACAGCTCCAACGGCCATCCGGCCGTGAGCAATCGTGAAGGGCATGCTCCGCTCCACAAAGAACACACCGAGTTCTCGCTCGACGTTAGACGCAAGACGCGGTCCACCAAGGCGGCGGAAGCTCAGGAACATGCCGTCACAGAGCGCAACGAAAATCGCCCGAACCTCCTCGGTCTGCACTTCACCCAAATCGACGCCTGGTTTGGTCTGTGCACCGCGCGTCTGATCGAGGAGCACCTCGATGAACGCCTCGACCACGCGGGGATCGAAATGAGTCCCCGAACACCGTCGGAGCTCCTCAATCGCCTCTTCCTCGGTGCGTCCTTTGCGATACGGGCGATCGGCAATCATGGCCTCGAATGCGTCGGCAGCTGTGAGTATACGGGCCAACAAGGGAATCTCCTCCCCCTTGAGGCCTGCCGGATACCCAGCTCCGTTGTAATGCTCATGATGGTGTCGCACCACCGGCGTGATGGGCCAAGGGAATGCCACCGGCTTCAGAATGTTCGCTCCAATCAAGGGATGATGCCGCATCTGTGCCATCTCATCATCGGTGAGCTTGCCCGGCTTGAGGAGAATGTCTTCCTTGATGCCGATCTTGCCGATGTCATGAAGATACGCGGCCATCTCCAGCGCAATCCGCTGATCATGAGAGAGCTCCATGTGCTCAGCGATGAGCGTCGCGAATTGGGCGACACGATCGGAGTGTCCTCTCGTGAACGGATCCTTGGCATCCACGGCGGCAGCCAGAGAACGAACGGTGGCGAGATACGCCTCCTGCAGACTGATGAAGAGCTCGATGTTCCCAATGGCGATGGTCATATGGTTGGCGATCGTTGAGAGCAGACGGACATCATCGCTGTTGAAGCGGAACGTCGCATCCCTGCTGCCCACGGTGATCGAGCCGATAGTGCCCTCACTCGACATCAACGGCACGCACAGAGCCGCGAGGGCGCCTGTCACAGGGTCGACTTCGGCAAGCTCCTCATCGTCCTTGATGGGATTGTAGATGAGCGGACGGCCCTCTCGCACGACCCACTCGGACATCGAACTGCGCAGAGCGGTCACGCCCCCGACGATGGTATCCGGACCTCTATGAGCGATCAGCTCGAGTTGGTCGCTCTCCTTGTCGCGCAACATCACGTAGCCAAGCTCGACACCGAAAATGCGCAATGCTGAGTCCAGTACGGAGTCCAAGAGCACCGGCATCTCAAATGTTGATCCGAGTGCACGGCTCATTTCGTAGAGAGTCGCGAGTTCGAGCACCTTCTTCGTGAGACTCTCGCTACGCTCGCGCAGTGAGTCGGTCATCTGGTTGAACGTCTCCGCCAGCTCACCGATCTCATTGGTGTTCTGTATATCCACCTTGGTGGAGAAATCACCCTCGGCAATCCTCTGGGCACCCGCAGCAAGATCAACAAGGGGATCGGAGACCCGACGAGCGACCCAGCCACCCAACGCTATGAGCGCGAAGACCGCGATGACCGACCACATGATGATGAGGTTCCTCGTCGTCTGTCCCGCATCATCGCTGAGCTCCTGGCTCACGATAGCGACGAGATACCCGTCACCTGCGCCTGTTGAGTCATCGAAGAGCACCAGCCGCTGCGCCCGCGCTCGATAGTTGACGCCATCGAACGCGAACGTCGAGACGCCATATCCCTCATCCGAGGAGAAAGCGTCGTCGAGCGCGCTGGCCACCGCAGGATCGGGCTCGGCAACGACGCAGTCCGCACTATGCCACTCTGATTCCGCGGTGCTCGTGCACTCATTGCTCGCACAGGCGACCTGCTCAAGTTCTCGGGTGTAGAAACAGAAAGCTGTCTCGCTGCCGGCGGAGAGCTCCCGCAAGAACTCCTCATCGATGACCTGAGACAGCACGAGGGTGTAGACCGTGTTCGAAGAACCCACGACGATCGGCTGCAAGAATGTCAGCGTCTGGAACGCATCGACACTCAAGAAAGCAGGGTGACCCATCGAGAGATCGACCCAAGTCTGCTGATCTTCCTCAAGGAGCTGATCGCCCGGCCTCACATCATTGAAGCCCGTGGATGCGACAACGATTCCGTCGCTGTCCAGAAGCGCCATATTGTCGAAGCCCAAAGCAACGTTGATCCCAACGAGAGAGCCGCGGGCGCTGGCGAGATCCCCGAGCGCCAAAGCCAAGGAGAGATCGGTGTCCTGGGCAGTCAGTTTGGCCATGCGACCCATGCTGCGAGCACGGGCCTCGAAGCGAGCATTCAGGCTCTCGGTCGAGGCCTCGGCGACCTGATCTACCCAGCTGTCAGTGAGACTCGAGAGAAAGAACACCGCGATGAGCGTCGCTACTATACCCACGACCACAGATGAGATCATGAGCGGTGAGACGATTTGGCTGTACAGATGTTTGCCGAAGAGATTGAGTCGCATCATTCTCCACTTGAGGGGAGCGGGCCCGCGTTCTGGGTACGCGCAAACCCTTGGCTTTCCATGATACCGATGGCCTCATCGCTCTGCATCCACTCGATGAAATCCAACACCTCTGGCGAGAGAGCGTCATCATATACGATTCCCAGCGGCCTCACGGCAGCATACGATCCATCATTGACATGGGCGACTGTTGGGCTCACGCCGTCGAGGGCGACATACGAGACCGGAAGCGCGTCGGATACACCCAAGCCCAAACTGAAGTACCCGATTGCCCCAGGGCTCCCTTCAAGACCGGAGACCATGTCCGACTCATAGAACAGGTTGACCGCACTGTCCGCCACCTCAATGTCACCGATGACGTACTGCCTCAGAATGATCTTGGCTGACTCATCCTCACTCCTATCCAGAACGATGATCGGCAGATCCTCCCCGCCGAGGTCAGCCCAAGAAGTGTAGACGCCCCCGTAGATATTCTTCATGTCGTCCGACGAGAGCGTATCAACAGTGACCGAGGGATGCACCGCGACGGCGAGTCCATCATCGGACAGTTGACGGTATTCGAGACCGAGTACCTTCTCTTCCTCCGTGAGAAAGCGCGACACCACGCCAATCTCCAGATCTCCATTCGCGACGCCTCGAATGCCGCCGCCACTGTGAAGGCCGGGAAGATACACAAACTCCACATTGGTATCGGGGTAGGCGGAGGTGAGTACGCGGAGGAGTGGCAGACAGGTGCCTGAACCAGAGACACGCACGCGTTCTGCATCAACGGTTGAGGGCTCACCGGCAGTGGTACATCCGGCAACCAGGACCATGCACGTGAGCGCGGTCGCAAGGATCGCGCTCACAGTTGGTCGAAACGACACGATGGCGCCCCTCCCCAAGACTGATCAACACGTGCCTCATAGTCTAGCATCGAAAAGGACCCGGGGGGACGACCCCCGGGTCCAAACGATCACGAATAGCCCGCCTGCGTGTCAGATACGATAGATCAACTCTGGCAACGCCCATTGAGATAGGCGATGTACGCGTCAACATCGTCCTGAATCTCCGCAAGGAGTTCTGCGTTCTCAGGCTTGAACAGGTGCTTGAAACGACCCTGCATCTTGAGGAACTCTGCAACAGGCTTGCGCCCGCGAATCTCGGCTCCCTTGCTCGGCGCGCTCATGCTCCATACACCGTTCTCGATCTCGAAAGTGGGCCAGAATCCGGTCTCCACAGCCAGCTTGGCGACCTCGACCGATTTGTTATACGGAGAACGCCAGCCGCGAGGACATGTGGCGAGCACGTTCAGGAACGCCGGACCGTCAACAGCAAAGGCCTTCTCGGCCTTGGCCGTAAGGTCCTTCCAGTGGCTGATGGATGCCTGTGCGGCATACGGAATGCCGTGGGCAGCTATGATCGATGTGAGATCCTTGCGTTTCTGGATCTTTCCCGCCTGCGCCTTGCCGACCTCCGAAGTGGTCGCCCAAGCCCCCTTGGGAGTTCCCGATGAGCGCTGGATTCCTGTGTTCATGTATGCGCCGTTGTCATAGCACACGTAGACCATATCGTGGCCACGCTCCATGGCGCCGGACAATGACTGCAGCCCGATATCGTACGTACCGCCATCGCCACCGAAGGCAACGAACTTGACCTTCTTGTCGCTCGGGATCTTCCCAGCAGCTTTAAGGCCCTTGAACGCAGCCTCCACACCGGAGACCGTGGCGGCTGAGTTCTCGAACGCATTGTGAACGAACGGGGTCTTCCACGAAGTGTAGGGATAGATGGTCGTCGAGACCTCCAGGCAACCCGTGGCGCATCCGGTCACAATGGGATCCTCGCCTGCCGCCAGAAGAATCTGGCGAACAGCGATGGATGCTCCACAACCGGCGCACAGGCGATGGCCGCCCGCCAGTCGATCTTCACGATGAGTGAGTTCTTTCAGAGTAGGCATGCGGTCCTCCTATCGGCTGCCGAGATACACGAGACCATCAGGCACTGAGCCCCCGGCCGCGATATCGGACAGTTCGGTGTACACCTGACGCATGAGTTCGAGACGCACGTCACTTCCTCCAAGGCCGTAGATGTAGCTGACCATGGGAACACGATCCGTTGCGTTGTACATCGCACTTCTCGCCTCAAGGAACAGCGGGCCGCCCTCAGCACCGAAGGACTCGGCTCGATCAAGAACGGCTACGGCCTTGACCCCGCTCAATGCAGCGACAAGTTCTGCCTTCGGGAATGGACGGAAGCAGCGGATCTTGACGACCCCCGCCTTGACGCCCTCAGCACGAAGTTCGCGAGCCACATGCCGTGCGTTACCCGATGCCGATCCGATGATGACGATCGCCACCTCGGCATCCTCCATCATGAACGTCTCGGTGAGGTCGAATGGACGCTCGCAGATCTTGGAGAAGGCAGCGCCTTCGCGCTCGATGACAGCCTTGGACCTGTCCATGGCATCTCTCTGCGCCCTCTTGAACTCGAAGAACGGGCCCCCCAGTCCAGCGAATGCACCGTGAGTAACCGGATTATCGAGATCGAGCAGCGCGTTCTGGGGCTCGTACTCGCCCACGAACGACTTGATCGTCGCATCGTCGAGAAGATCGACCCGATCAATCGAGTGAGTCGTGATGAAGCCATCGAGACAGGTCAGAACAGGCAAGAGCACCTGTGGGTCCTCGGCGACCTTGAGTGAGATGATCGTATTGTCGTACGCCTCTTGGGCGTTCTCGGCGAAGAGCATGACCCAGCCGGCATCACGTGCACCCATGGCGTCACCATGATCGCAGTGGATGTTGATCGGGGCGGACAGCGCCCGGTTCGCGTTAGCCATGACGATCGGCAGACGCATTCCCGAAGCGATGTGAAGCTCCTCCCACATGAGTGCCAGACCCTGGCTCGCGGTGGCAGTCATGACACGAGCCCCTGCGGCCGACGCGCCCACGCAGGCGCTCATCGCAGAATGCTCGGACTCGACTGTCACATACTCAGTGTGAACGCGTCCTTGTGCGACGAACTTCGCGAACTCCTCCACGATAGTGGTCTGAGGGGTGATCGGATACGCAGCGACAACGTCGGGGGCGCACTGCCGGAATGCTTCGGCCACGACCACGTTTCCTGTCGCAGCAACGGTTCTCTTCTCGGTCATCTACTTCGCCTCCCTGATCTCGCAGCCCTCAGGGACCATATTGATCGCGTCTACGGGGCACTCGTTCGCGCACACGCCGCATCCTTTGCAGTGGTCGAGATCGATCCAGTCATCTGCAAGCTTCTCGTCCGCGACACGAATCGCGGTGTCAGGACAAAAGATCCAGCAGATGAGACAGTTCGTGCACTTCTCTATGTTGCGCTCTGGGCGTTCACTACGCCAACCACCGGTGACGTAGTCGTTGGAGTTGCCCCCCTCGGGAATCACTGCACCGAGTGGGAACTGTTCCGACTTCCATGAGTC
>DFBG01000145.1:43984-63647 GCA_002367305.1 Actinobacteria bacterium UBA3086
GATGATGTCCTGTCCGAACTTCTTACCGAATGTCTTGATAAGTAGACCCTTCACGGCTTCGAGGTCGACGACGCCGGTGACCTTGGCCAAGGCGCCGATCATGGGCGTGTTGGGAATGTCGCGCTTGATCGTGTCGAGCGCTATGCCTGAGGCATCGACGCAGGCGACGTTGCCGCCGACCATCCCAAGAGCCTTGCGCATCATCTCGGGAGGCTCACAACTGTTGATGATGACTGTTCCGCCATCCACGATTCCCTCGATGACGTCAACGACGTCCAAGAGACTCTCATCAAGAATGATGACGATGTCGGGATTCTCAATGTTGCAGTGGATATCGATGGGCTCCGCGCTGATGCGCGTGAACGCCTTGATCGGCGCACCCATCCGCTCGGGGCCGTACTCGGGCATCGCTTGCATGTACCGATCCTGCTCAAGTGCCGTTTCGGCTACCAGCTTCGCAGCGGTAACAGCTCCTTGGCCGGCACGAGCGTGCCAACGAATCTCTGTAAGCTGCATCCTTCTCCCCTCTCTCGATCACATCCAGGCGGTCATCCTGTGGAACTGGGACAGAAAAACAGGCCACTCAGCGGCCTGTCGGACGACAGGTCTAACAAGGATACGGGCGCGGCTTCGGTAATCAGCATTGTCGCCACGGTCAACGGCGCCGAATTATCGGTGAACGGTAGCCAGAAAATGTCATATCGTGTTGCTACATCTCTCTTCGAGCCTCAAGCGCCTTCCCCAGTGTGACCTCATCGGCGAACTCGAGGTCTCCTCCTACAGGAAGTCCCAGTGCGATGCGCGTCACTCTGGCCCCCAGCGGCTTGAGCAATCGGGCGACATACAACGCGGTCGTTTCGCCCTCCACATTCGGATTTGTGGCAACCACGACTTCCTCGATTCCTCCCGCGGCAACCCGCTCCACGAGTTCCCTTACCCGAAGTTGATCGGGGCCGATCCCATCCATGGGCGAAATGACACCCTGGAGCACATGATAGTACCCCCGGAATTCCCCGGTCCGCTCGATGGCGATCACGTCGCGCGGCTCCTCGACAACGCAGAGTGCACTGGCGTTGCGCTCAGGATCGGCACAGACGTCGCAAAGATCTCCCTCAGCGAAGTTATGACAGCGCGGGCAGAAGTGGATCAGGCGTTTGACCTCGGTGATGGCACTGGCCAGCCGAATCGCAGAGTCCTCGTCGGTCTTGAGAAGGTGATACGCCACCCTCTGAGCCGATTTTGGCCCGATCCCCGGCAACCGCTCGAGTTCCTCGAGAAGCCGTGCTATGGGCGCCGCGTACAGCATGCGCTACATCAGGCCCGGGATGTTCATACCACCGGTGACCGCCGCCATCTTGCCCGACGCCAACTCCTGAGCCTGACGGGATGCCTCATTGACGGCCGCAGCCACCATGTCTTGCAGCATCGCCACATCGTCGGGATCCACCACAGCAGGGTCGATGGTCACACTGAGAACCGCCAGTTCCCCGCTCATCACAACCTTGACCATACCGCCGCCGACAGACGCTTCGACCTTCTCGTCTTTGAGTGCTTCCTGCACGCGTGCCATCTCAGCCTGCATTCTCTGAGCCTGCTTCATCATGTTTCCGATATTGGGCTTGGCCATGGTTGTTCCTCTCAGTCTGTTGTCTGCTCCTGCGGGCGATCGTCGACGAACTCAGCGCCCAGTTCGCCCAGCAGTCGCTCTGCCTCTGCTTCATCACTCATCGTTGTAGTACTGTCCCCGTCTGTCTCCGGCGCATTCGCCGGAGTCTCGAATCCCGCCGACGAAGGCTCTGCGGCTGACACCGACGGTGCACTCTGCGGAATCTCCGCTGAAATCTCAGCAGGTCGAACCGGGCCTCTACCGAGTTGATACCTGAACGGTGGAGGAGTCCCGAACACAGCAGCCAGTGCGCCACGAAGCAGCTCCCGCGTCTCCGCAGTGTCCGCGAGCTTCATGGAGAACTCCTGGTCCGCTGAGAACTCAAGCACGACCGTTTTCTCGTCGGAATCCACATCCACTTCAACGGCGGAAAAGAACGCTGCTCGTGTCGCCTTGGCTCGTTTTATCTCCGCAAGCACCGCAGGCCAGGAACGCTTCACGGATGCACGATCTATTGCACCGCCCGTACTGGCCGCAGGAACGGGCTTTTCCGCAACGGAGTCCATAACGGGAGCCGTCGGAATAGCCTCGGCCTGCTCGACCTCTTCAGTGCCCGTCGCGGGTGAGCCGCCGGACGGCTCCGCAACCCCGACGGTCGGAGCAGAGGCGACAGCAGGAGCAGTCGTCACCGCTGGCACAGCCGAGGAGATTCCTCTCTCGAGCGACTCTATCCTCTCCGCGAGAGCCTCCAGAGTGAGCTCCCCCTGTGGGCGCGCGACACGAGTAAGTGCCACTTCGAGTGCCAATCGGGGGTCGGGGGTCCAGCGCATCTCGCCGGCGAGCTCTCCCAGAAGATCGAGGAGCCTGCTCAGTCTTTCCTGGCCGATAGCGTTCGCCTGAGCGTGGAGTCTGGCGAGGCTCTCATCAGTGGTATCGACGATGCCCGAAGAGTCACCCACCGCTGACGTGACATACAGGTCGCGCACATGACCGGTGAACTCCCGGACGAACTCGGAGAGGTCAGCGCCTGTCTCGGCGAGTCTGGCGACGAAGCGGAAACTCCCAGCGATATCGCGATGGATGACAAGATCGGCGAGTTCGAACAGCAGAGCACTGTCCACCTCGCCCAACAGATCCTCGACATCCTCTAGGGCTATCTTCTTGCCAGTGAATGCACCCAGCTGCTCAAGAGTGGAGATGGCGTCACGCATGCCTCCCAAAGCATGCTTGGCGATCATGGTCAGAGCTGGGTCCGAGACCTCGATCTCCTCGGCTGAGGATATATGTCGCAAACGACCGACGATGTCCTCGATACCTATGCGATGAAAATCGAACCGCTGACACCGTGAGTGAATTGTCTCGGGCACCTTGTGCGGATGAGTTGTACAGAGAACGAACACCGTACGCGGCGGTGGCTCCTCAATCGTCTTGAGTAGCGCGTTGAACGAGTGCGTGGAGAGCATGTGCACCTCGTCGATGATGTAGACCTTCCACGTGCCGCGAGTGGGCGCATATGCCACGCGCCCGATGATCTCCTCGCGGACGTTCTCCACCTGTGTACGCGATGCCGCGTCGAGCTCATGGACATCCGGGTGACGGCCCTCTGCGATATCGATACAGTCCTGACAAGAGACATCGGGGTCAGGAGTGGGCCCGTTCTCACAGTTGAGCGCCTTGGCCAAGATGCGCGCAGTCGTAGTCTTGCCCGTGCCGCGAGGACCGGTGAACAGGTAGGCGTGTGCAACCGCATTCTCCGCGACGGCATTGCGCAGCGTGCGCGTGATGTGGGACTGCCCGACCACGTCATCGAACGACTGTGGGCGATACTGACGATACAGGGACTGATGAGCCACGTTCTGAACCTTTCGCAGCGTGAAATGAGCACTGGCACGTCCTGCTCAGAAGTATACCGCGTCGGTCTGACGCGAGATGCTCGCGCGAGGCGCCCCCGAGCGGACCCCGGACACCCGGCAGAGGCCGCTTATGGCTGCTTCCTTCCGGATCTGACCAGGTTCACGACATACCGCCGTCCGAGGCCCGCTCGAGGGCGCCGACGAATCGCAGAGACCACAGTATAGAGCCTCCCGCGCGCGACTGCGAGTGGATAGAGGCGATCCGTCACCCCGAATGCGCTTGAGCGCGCAAGAGGTGGGAACATTCACGGATACAGGGCACTCACACCCGACCGTTCGACATCTCGGATCAACCCCGCACCCCGCGGAGGATCGGTCGCCACCCGCGACCTCCAGCCGCGATAAGGAGGCCTGAGTGATGCGTGCCCTCGATCGAGAAACCCTTGCCACCCTTGCTCGCCATCTTGGCTGGCCGGCGATATCACTGACCATGCCACTTCGCCGACCGGGCGGAGATGCTCAAGGGGATCGGATCCGGCTCAAGAACCTGCTCAGAACCGCCGAGGAGAGACTCGCAGAAGGAGGGATGCGCCCTGCGGAGATGAAGAGTCTCATGAATCCCGTATGGGCGTTCCACGATGATCTCAGCCGATGGCGCACGACGTGGAGCGGACTCGCCGTCTTCATCACCAAGGACTCGACTGAGGTGTTCAGGACCCGATTGAGGGTGACCGAGAGCCTCAGTGTCGAGGATCGATTCTCGCTCAAACCCGTTCTGCCGGAGTTGAAGGAACAGGGTCATTTCTATGTTCTGGCCTTGAGCCAGAAGCGTGTTCGCCTTTTCCACGGCAACGCTGAGAACCTCGATGAGATGGAAATCAACGACACGCCGCTGAGCCTCTCAGAAGCTCTCAAGTACGACGATTATGATAATCAGTTGCAGTTCCATTCCGGCACGTCATCCGGTGCTTCAGGTAGCACGAGACGCTCCGCCATCTTTCACGGGCACGGGGGATCCGCCGACACCGCCAAGACCGATTTGGGCCGCTTCTTCCGTATGGTCGATCACGGCATCCACGGCCTACTGAAAAACGAACAAGCTCCCCTCGTCTTGGCCGGAGTCGAATACCTTCTCTCCATCTACCGATCCGTGGAGACATACGCACACGTGGTGGAAACCCCTATTCTGGGCAATCCTGACGAGATCTCCTCACGAGACATGCAGGCACTCGCCTTGGACGCATTGTCGTCCCACTTCAACGCTGGCCTGGAGCAGGACCTCGAACGATTCCATGAGCGAAAGGGTTCGCGCGATGTCTCGCGGGACCTCCCCGAGATCGTGACCGCCGCGCACGAGGGCCGAGTCGACGTCCTATTCCTGAAGCCGACGGGAGCACCGGAGTGGGGAACATACAACGCCTCCAGCGGACTCGTCGAGGTCCACCCCGAACGGTCACCCGGCGACTGGGATCTTGCAGACTTGGCGGCGGCGGAAACCCTGCTTCACGGAGGGTCCATTCACGCTCTGGATGCAGAACAACCTCTCAGAGAACCAGCCGCACTGTTCCGGTTCTGAATCCTAGAGAACGAAGATAGAAATGAAAGAGAGCCCCGCGATGATCCGCGGGGCTCTCTCCTATCCAGTCACAGACACGTGGCTGGAACAATGTGATGATTCTTGCTTACTCAGCACCAGCGACGGTCGCATAGTTCGCAACTGCAGCGGGATCGTATCCGCCGTTGCCGCCAACCTCGGGGTCACTGTTCCAGGCGGACATACCGAACTTCATGTTGATGGTCTCATAACCCATGAGGTTCATGAACATCGCAGCCTGGGCACCGGTGTGACCGGTGTAGCAGTAGACGATGGTCTTCTTGGAAGGATCGAGCTGCGACAGAACGGCCTCATCGGCGACGGACGTCCACACTGCATTGATCGCTCCGGGAAGGTGACCGGCGCCATACACGTCGTCCATGCGGACGGAGAGGATCTGGTAGCCAGGATCGGCTGCGGCAACAACGTTGTTGTACACGTCGTCGGCGCTGATCGTGAACGGAATACCGGCGGCGAAGAACTTCTCAGCCTCACCGATGATGGCGTCACGAGCCTCCATGTACTCACCGTCGACCATGGGAAGATCGAAGCTACCGGTCTCAGGCACCTCGGTCGTGGTCTCATAACCCTTGGCGACGCCATCAGGCAGCGCACCAGCCGCGTACACTACCTCGTCCGTGGTCCAGCCGCTCATACCGAACCTGAGTGCGGTGGCGTCATAGCCGAGCAGGTTGTAGAACATCGTTGCCATCGAGGCGGTGTGGCCGGTGTAGCAGACCACGACGATCTTCTTGTTAGGATCGAGCTTGGCGAGGTTCTCCTCGGTGTAGATCTCCTTGAACCCGATATTGATGGCGCCCTCTATGTGACCGAGCGCATAGTGATCGGCACCACGAATGGACACGACCTGGTAGCTCGTGTCGCCAGCCTGCAGGGCGTTGTAGAGATCCTCTGAGGCGATCGTGGGGGCAGGGCCTGATCCGAGATACGCGGCACCAGCGGCGAGAATCTCCGCGGAGGCGTCGACATACTCGACAGCAGGCTCTTCTTCTACAACAGGCTCTTCGACAACAGGCTCCTCAGCTTCGGGCTCGTCGTCACTCGCACATCCAGGCACGAGTGCAAGGCTGAGCACGAGCAACAAGCTCAGAACCAATGCCAACCATCGCTTTCCATTCATGTTGTTCCTCCTTGTTATCGACAACCGCTTTCCGGCATTCAGCGGTCACTTCAACTATTCCAGTAGTTCTCTAGCGATCGACGATGACGTCCTTGTTGGCCTCCTGTTCCTCAGGCGAGAAACGATCGAGATCGTCCTGCGTGAGGAAGATGTCGTCGCTCAGGTGACACGTCGAGCAGCTCTCCGACTGGCGCGTGACACGCGCGATGGAGTGCGGGGTCGCGTACTTGAACGTCGGCGCAGCGGCGATGTTGGGAAGCGCGTCTTCGCCGTAGTAGTCGAACGTACCGTCGAAGACCGGGACGTGGCGAACCACGATGTAGTCCCACGGCTTGCTCTCGGACTGCTCGTAGTTGCGCCCTATGTTGAGATCGAAGTACGACTCGTCGGTCACGAAGTACGGCAGGCCCTGATCGTCCTTGGCCGCGTGGCACTGGATACAGTTGTTGTAGTCCTGTGCGTGACAGACCTGGCACTGCAGATACGCCTCAGCATCGGGTGTCGCATGCTTCTCGTGATAACCGATCGCGAGGAACGCGTCATCGACGATGTGGCAGTCGGTGCACTCCGGGGCGCTCATGTTGTCGTAGCGAGCCTTGTACGTCTGATCCTCGTTGTGGATCCAGTCCTGCGTGTGGCAGTCGACGCACTGCATGCCACCCGGATTCCAGTGGGCGTCCGCATGAAGCTCGGCCTTCCCGCTCTCACCCTTGCCCGTGTACTCCTTCTCGATACGGGAGCCGTGACAGGCAACGCAATTGAGAATCGTGTTCGGCGTCTTATTGAACACGTGACCACTCACGAAGCCACCACCGTTGAACTGAGGCCTCGAAACGTGGCAGTCTCCGCAACCGGAGACGTGACATGAGTTGCAGTTGGCTGCCATGCCCTCGCGAACGACCTCGAGCGTGCTCTCGTCGGCGCGCGCGAGAACCAGTGAGTCCTCGGGGCCGGAGACGCCCAACGTGTCCGCATGAAGCGTATTCGCGAAGTTGGTCGCGATCGACTCATGGCATGCGGCGCAGATCGAATCTCCGTACGTCGATGACGGCAAGGGCTCCATGCCCTCATGTGCCTCAGCACGGCTTGCAGCCTCGTTGACTCCACCATGGCAGTCAACACAGCTGAGTACGGCGTGACCTGTTTCGAAGAACTCAGAGCTGACCAGGACCGCTATATCATCCTCCACCGGAGGAAGCGATCCACCTCAACCCTCGCCTTCACTTGCGTCCGACGCCTCAGCCACCACTTTGGGATCAGCTTCGAGATCGGCCTTCAATAGCCCGCGATCCGTGTGGCACTGTGCGCACGTGAGATCGTCACCGTATGCGAGTTCCAAAAGCTCCTCGCCGTCGGCTACTTCGAGCTCAGGATAGACGGGGCGTGCATTGGTATGGAACGACTCGCGATGACACGCAGCGCATGGGGCATCCTTTGAGGGATGCTCGGCCATGAACGTCTCATCGTCCCACTCGTCCTCATGACAGTTGAGGCACTTCTTCGCCTCAACCTCGCCCATGAGATCTTCATTCTCAGGCTTGTCGGATACGTGTACCACCACTTCGCGCAGGCCGCCGATCTTGGTCTGCAAGTATCCGATGACACCGTCTCCGGCATGACACTTCAAACAGCTGACATCCGCATGCGCGGACTCTTCCCAGCCGACTACCGAGGGTTCGACCTCATGGCAACTCCTGCAGAATGCAGGTGTTGACGTCACCTCAAGTACTCCCACCATGACAACCACCAGTGCCACGAGCACGCCAGCCCATATATAGAGTTTGCGGCGGGACGGACGCTCTGTCACCGACGATTCAGATTCAGTCAACACGATCACCTCCTTGTTCCTCGTAGTCCAAGTACATTGCACTCGCTTATTCACTCACGCGCCTCAGAGATCCGGCATCCGCGCGTAGCAGTTGAAACGCATGAGCCTGAAAAAGCCTTGTCAAGTCGCAAGCCAACTCCATGATGATTATCGAACATTGACTTCCAGCGCTTTATACCTCTTTCTGCACTTCAAGTACCCAGAACGACCGTTCTTTCTAACCCGAGCACAGGGCAGAACGACAAAAAATACCACAAAGAGAAGGCAGGGCCCGAAATATCTGGACCCTGCCAACAACACCTGTTGGGATCGAACGCGCAGAACGTCTACTCGGAGACGGTGATCTCTATGTACTCATCGATCTCACTGTACTCGCCAGTGGCACCATCGATCTCGAACGCATGCCACTGATCCTTGCCCTCTTCCCAGAGCGCGGTTCCCTCATACTCAGAGACATCGCCATCTGAGTCGGTGATGATCAACTGCACCTCAGCTGAACCGATATCCCCGGCCTCTTCTGCAAAGTACACCGAGACCACGTAGGTGCCTGACGAAAGCTCAGCCTCGTCAGTGAAATCGACATACTCGGCGCCTTCTGTGCCGTCGAAGACATCCACGCCGTTCTCGATACTTGCCGCAGTGATCGGACTCACGCCGTCTTTATCCCAGACCTCGAGATCCAGATCCACCGGCTCGTCCCACACAAGGGCAACCTGCACTACGCCATCGTCTGGCGAGGGCGCGTCGTTGGGACCGAACTCAACGGTGGCTCCATCTCCGCCGCCGCATCCTGCAACAACAAGAACCACGAATAGTGCCAACACGATCAGTGATGTACGCTTCATGTGTGGACCCACCCTCCTGAGCGAATTACGCTACCGCAACAGAGTATCAGGCGGTCCCGACACGCGCTAACGTCGGCCAGCCTTCTTGCGTTCACCCTCAGTGAGCAGACGCTTGCGCATCCGAATGTTCTGGGGAGTTATCTCGAGCAATTCGTCTTCCTCTATATACTCCAACGACTCTTCGAGTGTGAACACAACCGCAGGAGCGAGCATGATCCCCTTGTCGGAGCCCGAGGCACGCGTGTTGGTCAGCTGCTTGGACTTTGCCGCGTTCACCGCGAGATCGTTGTCACGAGAGTTCTCTCCGATGATCATGCCCTCGTAGCACTCGACACCTGGGCTCACAAACATCGTTCCGCGCTGCTGCAACGTATC
The DNA here is from genome assembly GCA_002367305.1 of Actinobacteria bacterium UBA3086. Lineage (GTDB taxonomy): Bacteria > Actinomycetota > Coriobacteriia > Anaerosomatales > UBA3086 > UBA3086. The sequence continues at coordinate 53,227 of DFBG01000145.1, forward strand.
AAGGGAGTACGCAATGGCCGGCCCGGTCACCATGGAGATGAGCGTGCCGTTCTGACGCCTCGCGATGTCACCACGCCACGGGCCGTACTCGGAGAAGTGATGAAACAAGCTTGCTTCGCCACGAGAGGCGTTAAGAATCCGAGTGCGAAGTCCCAAGAGCCCTCGGGACGGGACCTTGAACTCGAGATGGGTCTGATCGCCACGCTGAGACATGTCGATCATCTCACCAGAGCGAGCACCCATGATCTCGATGACCTTGCCCGCGTACTCGCCCGGCACATCGACGACCGCGAGCTCGATCGGCTCCATCTTCTTGCCGTTCTCCTCTTTGAGGATCACGCGCGGGCGTCCCACCTGAAACTCGAAGCCCTCTCTGCGCATCGTCTCCATCAGTACTGAAAGGTGTAGGATTCCTCGGCCAGCGACGATCATTCCGTCGCGCTCCTCGGTCTCCGAGATGTTCATCGAGATGTTGGACTCGGCTTCACGGAACAGCCGATCCTTGACCTGGCGTCCAGTGACCTTGTCGCCCTCGCGGCCTGCGAACGGGCTGCTGTTAGCCGAGATCACTACAGATACCGTGGGCTCCTCAACGGCGATGGGCTCAAGCTGCATGGGCTCGATCTCGCACGTGACCATGTCGCCGATGTCGATATCATCGACTCCGACCACCGCTGCGATATCGCCCGCCCGAATCTCCTTGGCCTCCTGTCGTCCCAGAGCCTCGAACGTGAATATCTGCTTGGCCTGAGCCATGAAGCGACTTCCGTCATTCTTGACGATGAGAACGCGCGCGCCCGCGCGAAGAGTTCCGGAGAACACGCGCCCAATGCCGATACGGCCCACAAAGTTGGAGTAGTCGATCGTGCACACCTGCAGCGCAAGAGGTCCATCGAGCTTCACGTCAGGACACGGAATATGTTTGAGGATGGAGTCCAGGAGCGGGATCATGTCCATGTTGTCGTCCTCGGGCTCGTAGCGCGCATAGCCGTTGGTCGCGGAAGCGTAGATGACGGGGAAGTCGAGCTGGTCGTCGTTTGCGTCGAGCTCGACGAACAGGTCGAAGACCTCATTGAGAACCTCGGCCGGCCGAGAGCCAGGACGATCGATCTTGTTGATGACGACCAGCGGCTTGAGACCGTGACCGAGAGCCTTCTTGAGCACGAAGCGAGTCTGAGGCATGGGCCCTTCGAATGCGTCGACGATCAGCAGAACACCGTCGGCCATACGGAGCACACGCTCGACCTCACCACCGAAGTCAGCATGGCCGGGGGTGTCGATGACGTTGATCTTGACGTCCCCGTATCGAATGGAGATGTTCTTGGAGAGGATCGTGATGCCGCGCTCGCGCTCGAGATCGTTGCTGTCGAGTACGCAGTCGTCGACCTTCTGGTTGTCGCGGAAAACGTGCGTGGTCGCAAGTAGCCGATCGACCAGCGTGGTCTTACCGTGGTCGACGTGCGCGATGATGGCGATGTTTCGAATCTTGGTGTGCATGGTCCTTCTTCCTGAATTCATGGAGTCGACGCTTGCGTCAACGATGACAGCGCGACACTTCCGCGCTATGACGGCGATCCCAGACTTCACCATTAAGGAGACCGCAACCCTCAAACTATGCACGGATAACCTTCACTTTGTCAACTACGCTAGTCAGCCACAGCGGTAGTGTAAAGTTACTTCAGAGGGTACGCGCGCGACCGGAACATCGCCGCGTACAACGGACCTCCGGGGTAGGGATGCATGGGTAAACGACTCGGCTGCGCCTTTATGTGCGTAGTCTTCCTGATGTTCTTTGTAGCCGCGTGTGGCGCGGGTGATACCGCTGTGCCCGATGTCTTCGGCAGAACCATCGAACGGGCCGAAGTAGACTTCGAATCCGTCGGGCTGAAGCTTGGAAGCGTGCGCTACGACGCAAACGCGCCTGGTGCAACTGGACGAGTGATCGACCAACGACCAGACGCCGGGCTGCTCGTCCGCGACGGTCGCAGGATCTCGATCGTGATCTCAGGACCCGAGATGGTCCGAGTCCCCTATCTGAGGGGCGAAGGCCGATCGAGCGCACGATCGCAGATTTCCGCAGCCAAGCTGTCTCGGGGGCCAGTCACCCGTGTGAACGACAACTTCGCCCCAGAGGGTGAGGTCCTGAACCAAGACCCTCCTGCCGGGCGATGGGTGCCCAAGGGAACGCAGGTATCTTTGACCCTCTCCGATGGGCCAGAAACAGCGAACGTCCCCGGTGTGACGGGACTGCAGGAGCGTGACGCACGCGGCTTCCTATATGACGTGGGCCTGCGGCCATGGGTGACCGATGAGTACGCGAACCGAGCCGAGGGATACGTCATCCAGCAGTACCCTCGAACGCGCACTGAACTCGAACTGGGCGAGACCGTGGAGATAGTCGTGTCCGCCGGCCCACCTCCGGTGAGCGTTCCCGACGTTCGCGGTTTGAGCGAACGAAACGCAAAGAACGAACTGGAGGACGCCGGACTGGAAGTGAGCTTCATCGAGGGAAACGATGAAGGCAAACGCTCCGAGCGGTACGTGTACTCGCAGGTCCCCTATCCGGGAGCGGTGGTCCCCGAGGGCACAGGGGTCGCCCTGCGTATCCGCGTCTTCGAGTGATCTCCCGCTCCGCGCAGATCGAGACTAACCCTTGGCCTGTGCGAGCTCCGATGCAATCGCCGCTGCCAGACGAGCATTGCTGTAGACAAGCTCCTTGTTGGCCGCCTCGCTCGCTCCCCCGGAAAGCTCATGGATACTCCCCAGCAGGAACGGAGTGATCTCTTTCCCGTGAATCCTGAGTTCATCGGCACGGGCAAGCGAGGTCGCGATGATTCCGTCGAGCCATTCGGGATCGAGCTCATGCTCCACTGCTATGGGGTTGGCGATGACCGTTCCTCCAGCGAGTCCCAGATCACGTCGAACACGAAGCACGCCAGCAATCTCCGCTGCCGAATCCAGTCGCCTGTCCACGCCGTGACCGCTCGATCGCGTGTAGAAGGCGGGGAACTCGTCGGTACGATAGCCCAAGACGGGCACACCGTGTGTCTCGAGGACCTCGAGCGTGAGCCCTAGGTCGAGGATTGACTTGGCACCTGCGCACACAACCGCGACATCTGTACGCGCGAGTTCCAGTAGATCCGCCGAAACGTCGAAACTCTCTTGCGCTCCCCGATGCACCCCGCCTATCCCACCGGTGGCAAAAACAGAGATGCCCGCCATAGCTGCAACGAGCATGGTGCCAGCAACCGTTGTCGCACCATCACGGCCGGCCGACAGCAGCACCGGGATGTCCCGTCGGCTTGCCTTTTCCACATCACCAGCACGAGCGAGATGCTCGATGTCGTCGGGGGTGAGCCCCACCCTCAGTTTGCCGCCAAGTAGAGCGACCGTTGCCGGAATCGCGCCGCCGACACGCACATTCCTCTCCGCCTCAAGAGCACACTCCACGTTGGCCGGGTAAGGGAACCCGTGCGAGATGATCGTGGATTCCAGCGCCACCACGGGTCGGCCCTCATCCAATGCGCTTTGAACCTCGGGCGCTACCGACAGATACTCGTTCACTGGGCCTCCTCCATCACACGTTCAACGATGCTTCTCGACAAACTCGAGTCAACTGTTTCCTCAGTCGTGAGCGCCCGCGACGCCAGAGACGAGGCGAATCTCGCGGTCTGCCACAAGGACGCGTGCTGCATCGCGCCCCAGGCAGCCCCTGCAGCGAACGCATCACCGGCACCCGTGTCGCTCAGAACGGTGACGGACGGAGCGGGGATCTCAAGATACTCATCGCCCTCAAGTGCATAGACCCCACGCTCCCCCATTGTTATCAGAATTCGGTGCAGGCCCGTGGAGATCAGTTCCCGAGCCACAAGCTCAATGGGGGCATCACCGGGCAATGCGTCACCTACTAGAGCACGTGCCTCCATTTCGTTCGCTTTCAATGTGTGGAGACGTCCGAGCGATGATCGAGCCCGTGCCGACTTCACGACCGAAACCGGGTCGAGAACTATGGGCACGCTCGCCCCCACCTCACACATCCACTCGATCGTACTCTCCCCTATATTGGTGTCGAGAACGATCACCGAAGCGTCTCGCAGGACGGACCTCAGCGACTCCAGCGCGGAGGGAACCACCCGGTCGAGTGCTCTCATGTCGTTGAGTGCAAGATTCATGATCCCGCACTCATCCGCTATCGCCAGATAGACACATCCCGGCAGATCGCCGATTGAAAGAGAGTGCGCGACGTCGATTCCCGTTTCGACACACTTGGCGCGCAATCGAGCAGCATTGACGTCGTTGCCGAAGGCGGTCACCAGCTTGACGGGAACCTCGATGCGGGCGAGATTCTCCGCGATGTTGCGTCCCACACCGCCGCTCGAAACACACACATGCCCGGGATTGGAGTCCCGGGCAATGAGTGCCTGATCACTGAATCCAACAATGTCCGTGTTGGCGCCGCCCAGAACGACCGCGTAGGCCTCCGAGGTGGAACCGATCTGGGATGCTGTTCGTGTTTCCATGGTGCAAAGATACCGCGCCTGCGGCATTCTCACACCCCGTCGTCACCAAGCCAGATCCACTGATCGATCGATTCCTCGGCAATACCGACCTCGGTGAACTCCAGCGATCCGGACCCCGGTTCGAAACTCGCCAGAACGCCTGCGTTCTCTTCCTGGTCTCGCGTGGCCATCCGCACGAGCACCGTTCCACTCGGCCCACGACCGCACACGGTGTCATATTCGAAGCCCGGGGCAAACGCACCATCCGAGATCAACGTGCGCTCAACCCAGGAACTCCCTGTGAATACGACCTCGACCAAGTCGACCACGAGTTCATCCGCATGAACCGAGTTGCGCATGAACACGAACACTCCCTCATCGGTTACCGATCTCGTGAACAGCGAATCATCTCGATACGGCTCCCCCTGTACGGTGAGCACATCTCCGCTCGCGACGCAGAACAGAGAAGCGAAATCGTCATCCGTGGCCGGAGTCCCCTGCGTCTTGAGCACGACGTTGATCTCCTCACCGCCGATACACCTGTCCAACGACCAGATGTAGTGATGTTCAGGTACATCTCCGTCCAGAAGGACTCTCTCCGGATTCCCATCTATGGGCGCTCGCGACAACGTAGTCTCGATCGAATCCATGGACTCCAGCATCTCGACCCACACCACTGCGCCGTCCGCCGTGAACACGCCGTCGGCCACGTACGGAAACTCTTCCGTTCGATGCGGTAGAACGGTCGCGTCACCCGTCGAGTCGAGAACGACCAGATGATCCGACACCTTTGCGAAGGTCTCGTCGCCCATCTCACTCAGACGAACCAGTATTCTCTTCCGCACAGGGTCGCAGTCGAACAGGGAGACCGAGAACTCCTCCGGGGCACTCCACACCGTGCTGATAGAACCATCCAGACCCACGAGGCACAGGGAATCGCTCTTGTCATCGGCCCGTTTGACCGCAAGGACAGCCTCCGGCGAGTCCTCCAACTGTGAGCTCTGCCAACCCTCGAGTTCGAGTTGCACAGCCCCTGTCTGGCTCGACTCGCCACACCCCGCCAACGCCAGCGCTCCAATGAGCAGCGCCAAACACACGATCGAACGAACCATCTTCGACATGATCTCTCCTCCCTGTGCCCGCGGGCACATCCCCCATGTGCGGACCCTCGTCCGCTACTGCCTCAGTAATTCACGTACACGTGCGCACTTCCGCGGTTGTACTTGTTGGCCATTCGGTACGTGTGATACCAGCGAAGACTGCTGATCGCCGACGGCGTCAGACGAATACAGCCGGCCGTGGGTTTGAAGTACCGGCTCCCCGTGCCACCGTGCACCTCGAAGTACCCACGCCCATATGGCCCGCCAGTCCACGGGTCGAGACGCCACTTGCCCGGATAGAACGATGTCCGGTAATCGGCCTCATAGCCGCGGTAGCTGCGATAGATGAATCCGAAGTCCCATGTGTACTCAGGGATCGGGCCAACGTTGCGCACCGCCTGATAGCGAGGAACGTTGTTGCCCGAGATTGCGGGATAGGACACGGTGTACCACCGATAGCTGTCCGTGTAGGAACTGTAGTACCCGTAGCGGAAGTACAAAGTCCCTCGATAACCGTTATACGTCATGGAGCCCGAACTGGGAACCAGCACGAACTTAAGATACGCGTAAGGAGAGTATGTGGCGGCCGCGAGAACCGATGCGACACTCATGCCACTGGCCGAAGCCTGTGCCCCCTCGTCGAATCCGGCCTCACTGAGGCGCTCGTGTATCCGTTGCGTGAGTTGTTCCTCGATCTCGCGGCACTCCGGTACGAGCGCTGCGTATGCCTGCGGATCGGACTTTGCGAGCTGCTCGTCAGTCACACCTTCGGGCTGCGCGACAAGCGGGCCGGGAACCCGCAACCGAGCGGGTGGGTCCGACTCCGGCAGGTGGTCAAACGGCCACTGAGTCCGCTCACGGACCTGTTTGGCCTCCCGCCGGGCGAGTGCAGGCGCAGGGCCCATGGCCCCAACTACGAGTGTCATGGCCACGAGACCGACCACGACCTGTTTCCACGTTCTGTGATGCATGCGATGCCTCCTGTCTGGAGACTGAGGAGCGCCTGTGCCACATGCATCGTCGCGCGAGGGTCTGACCCGAATCGCACCTGTGTCTTACTGTATGAGCGAGAGCTCCTTGCCAACATGCTCGAACGCGCCGAGGACATGATCGAGTTGCTCATCGGTGTGAGTTGCCATGTAGCTCGTGCGCAGCAACTGCCGCCCGGGCGTCGTTGCAGGTCCGAGCACCGGATTGACGTATACACCGGCATTCAGCAGGGCTCGACAGGTGACGAGCGTGAGCTCGTCGCTCCCTATGATGACCGGGACGACGGGGGTCTCCGAATCTCCGATGTCGAAGCCGAGCGAACGCAGGCCCGTGCGCATCTTGTCAGCATTCGCGGCGAGCCGTTCAATCCGCTCAGGCTCCTCGATCATCACGTCAAGAGCGGCGAGTGCCGCGGCCGCATTACTGGGAGGGATACTCGCACTGAATATCATGCTGCGTGCGTGATGTTGTATGTAGTGGATGACATCGGCATCACCGGCAATGAATCCACCGAGCGACGCGAACGACTTGCTGAACGTCCCCATCACGAGGTCAACATCGTCCTGCACGCCAAAATGATGCCCCACACCCTTCCCGCCGCCCAGCACCCCAAGAGAATGCGCGTCATCGACCATGAGACGCGCACCATACTCCTTACAGAGCGGGACTATCTCAGGCAGCGGAGCAATATCGCCCTCCATGCTGTAGAGGCCATCTACCGCAACTAAACTACCGCTGTTTCGAGGCAATGAAGCGAGAACACGCTCCAGATCGGCCATGTCGTTATGGCGGAAACGCTTGATCTCACCCCATGAGAGACGTGCACCATCGACGAGACTCGCGTGATCGGCCTTGTCCAGCACGACAGTATCTCCCCGGCCGACGATGGCTGAGATGGTGCCGAGATTGACCTGCATGCCCGTCGCGAACACGAGTGCGGCATCCATACCGACCCAGTCTGCGAGACGTCGCTCGAGTTCCAGATGCAGCTCCAGCGTACCATTCAGGAATCGCGAACCCGTACAGCTCGTCCCGTACAGGTCGATCGCGTCCTTGGCCGCCTGTCGGACCTTGGGATGCGTGGTGAGGCCAAGGTAGTTGTTAGAACCGCACATCACGACCCTGCGACCCTGGTACACGGCCTCTGCGCCCTCGTTGCACTCTAGCGGCAGAAAGTACGGATACAGCCCCGTTTCCATTACATCCTTCGCATCCGTGTAGCGAAGGGCCTTATCAAAGATGTCCATCCAGTCTCCCCCGAGGTCACAGCATGTACCGATCTGCTCAATGAAGACCCCTCCGAACCGCCCTCGAAAGGACGCGTGGTGAACGGAGAAGCTTCCTGATTCTACCGCGACTGGGAAGATGAGGCACAGAACTTTCTCCGCCCTCATCGCGTCGTCGAGAACAAGAACAGCCGAGGAGAGATGATCCTCCTCGGCTGTTCGCATATTTCAAACGCTTGCTGCTACTTGGTGTCCTCGGCGAGCTTCATGCGCTCGTTGTACTCTTCACCGAACATACGATCCTTGAAGCCCTCGAGGGTGTCGTAGACGACGGGGACCACGATGAGCGTCAGTGCGGTGGAGGTCGTGAGACCACCGACCACGATGACCGCGAGCGACTGTGACATCAGTGCACCCTCGGCGAGTCCACTGGCCATGGGAAGTAGCGCCATGATGGTGGTGAGCGCCGTCATGAGAACCGGACGGATACGATCGGTTCCCGCAACGATCAACGCCTCGCGACGTGGAAGTCCTTCGTCGCGCTTCTGGATGACACGCTCGATGAGCACGATCGCGTTGGTGGTCACGATACCGATGAGCATGAGCGCACCGATCATAGCTGGCATGTCGAGCGGGATTCCCACGATCGCCAGACCGATGATGCCACCGATGATCGCGAGGGGCAGCGACACCATGATGGCAAGCGGTGCGAGTGCCTCACCGAAGGCGATGACCATGACGAGGAACACGGCAGCGACCGCGATGACCATCGCGAGGCCCAGCTGCTCGAAGCTCTCGTTCATCATCTCGGCCATGCCGCCGATCTTCACCTCGACACCATCAGGGAGATCGAGGGTGTCGAGCTTCTCGGTGACTGCAGCGATGACGGTACTGGAGTCGCGGTCCATCACGGAGGCGGAGACGGCGACGTACTCGGCTCCATCGAGGGTGAGCACACTGACGGGCGTCTCGATCTCCTGGACCAGAGCGACGTCCGATATCTTGACCATGTCACCCATGGGTGAACCGATCTCATAGTCGGCGATCATATCAACCGACTCGATATCGCCGATATCGGTGGAGTAGAGCAGATCGGTCTCACTGCCATCGATATTGATGACGCCGGCGCTCTCCTCGGCAACGAATCCGCGTACGGCACCGAGGATGATCCCCGTGTTGAGACCCTTCTCGGCGGCCTTGGCCTGATCGACCTCGATGGTGATCTGCTTGCGAACCTCGCTCACGTTGCTTGAGATGCTTTCGAGTCCGTCAACCTCCTCCATCATTCCCTCGATGGCGGCGGCTGCAGTCTCCAGAGACTCCGAATCGGGTCCGGTCACGATGAGGTCGATCGAGTTCGCCCCCGCACCTGACACGTCGACCTGAGCGACGGCGATACGCACATCGTCACTCTTGAACGGTTCCACGGCCTCTTTGAGTGCCTCGATCGCGGGATCCATGTCGGCATCCTCTTCGTACTTGATGAAGAGTGAACCTTTGTTGTCGCCAGTGACCACGTCGAACCCGCTCGATGTACCCACGGATGCCTGATAGAAGACCACATCATCGAGACCCGAAACGGCACCCTCGAGCTGATCGAGCATCCCATCCACAGTCCCGGCCTGAGTGCCGGAGGGGTAGGCCACATCGACCGTGGCGAACTTCTCTGCGGACGGCGGCATGAAGCCGGTTCCGATGAACGCTACGAGTACAACCGAGATGACGAGCAGAAGTGCAGTTGCCGCTCCAATCGGCTTCTTATGGGAGAGCGACCATGCGAGCAGGCGACCGTAGAAGCCATTGGTGCGCACGTCGGCCTCATCGCGCGGAGCGACCTTGGCGTTGAGCAGCATCCACTTGGCGATCAGCGGCACGATCGTCACGGAGACGATCAGCGATGCGAACAGCGCGAGGGCGACCGTGATGGCGAAGGGCGTGAATATCTTGCCCACGATGCCGGACACGAGCGCCATCGGCGCGAACACGGCGATGGTCGTGAGCGTTGAGGACGTGATGGCCGTCGACACCTCGCGAGTCGCCACGCGCACGAGCTCTGCGTTGCGGACATCGCCGATCTGAAGGTGGCGATAGATGTTCTCGATGACCACGATGGAGTCGTCGACCACACGCCCGATCGCGACGGTGAGACCTCCGAGAGTCATGACGTTGAGCGTGATGTCGAACTGGCCGATGAATGCGAGAGCCGCGATCACCGACAACGGGATCGAGATGGCGGAGATCAGCGTCGAGCGCCAGTTGCGCAGGAACAGCAGGATCACGATGAACGCGAACACCGCGCCCAGGAGACCCTCTTGGACCATGTCCCTGATCGAGTTGTTGATCTGAATCGCCGCGTCATACGTGAGCATGAGCTCGATTCCCTCGGGCAGCTCATCGTTGATGGAGTCGATTGCAGCGATGGTGTCCTCGGAAACGGTGACCGTGTTGGCCTCCTGCGACTTGATGATGTCAATGAGGACCGCGCGATCGCCGTTGATACGCGCATAGGTGGAATCCGCGCCACCCTCATAGGTGACCTCTGCGAGATCGGAGAGTTTGACTATCTCGAGCTCCGGCATCTCAGAGGAGGGTGCCGAAGGCATGGA
>DFBG01000031.1 GCA_002367305.1 Actinobacteria bacterium UBA3086
AGCAGCGGGGTGATTCGGCAAGACACTTCGGATCAGTCGCCCGAGTCCGTTTCCGCCGCTTCTTCATCAGTGAACATACCCTTCAACGACGAGAAGGGGTTGTCGTCTTCTTCATCGTGCACGCAATCGCACGATCCCGTGTTCAAATCTGTACCGCAAACAGAACACAGTCCCTGGCAGTCCGGACGACACAGTGGAGCGAAGGGAGCCTCAATCGTGATCGCTCCCAAGATCAGCGGCAGGACATCGAGCTCGTGACCCTCAAGACGCTCGTACTCCTCTTCATCACTCGGCGATTCCTCTGAGTCACGAACGCCAGTGGCGAGGTACGTGGAGATCTCACCGGCGATGGTGCTGTCAAAGGATTCCGCACACCGAGAACACGGCACGCGCACTTCGGCTGTGGCCGAGCCCGACACGAGAATACCGTCGCCTGTGTTGGTGAACATCGCCTCAAAGGAGACCGGCTCGCGCAGCGCAAAGGTCACATCGCCAACTGCGATTTCTCCCAAATCGAGCGGCTCTGCGACCGTCAGGCTTTCGCCAGCGCGGTCAACGATAGGTGTTAGGTCGATCATGTGGTAGTTCACGAGAGCACTCCGTCGACTACTGGCGCTGGCCGACTTTGCCCTGCAGACGATCGCGACCACGCTGCACGGCTGTCAGGAGCTTGCCGAGGTTCACCTCGAGATTAGCGAGCATCTCGTCTGCGTAGTCCTCTGCACCCAAGCGGATCTCGCGCTCTTTGGTGCGGGCATCGTCAAGGATGGCAGCGGCCTCCTGCTGAGCGATCTTCACGACTTCCTGCTCACTTGCCAGGGCCTGCGCACGATCGCGAGCCTCTTCGAGAACCCGGTTGGCCTCTTTCTCGGCCTCCTCGAGCATCTCCTGGCGCTCCTTGACGATCCAACGAGCCTGCTTGAGTTCATCGGGGAAAGTCGCTCGAACCTCATCGATGATCTCGTAGACCTTCTCGGGATCCACCATCTTGGAACTCGAGAACGGCATTGACCGTCCGTTGTCCACGAGTTCTTCGATACGATCGATCAGGGCCATGATGTCCATGAAACGTCCTCCCCTAACGGGATTGTGTCAGTCGAGCCGTGAGTGCCTCACGAACAACATCCGGAACCAGTCCTTTGACCGGTCCATTGTGTCGCGCGATCTCCTTGACCGCCGAGGAACTCAGATACATGTACTCCGGTATCGCCATGATGAACATGGTTTCAATACTGCTGTCTATAGAATAGTTCAACTGTGCCATCTGGAACTCTCGCTCGAAGTCAGTCACAGCACGCAACCCCTTGATTATGACAGTTGCGCCGACTTCTTCGGCAAAATCAACCAATAGGTTATCAAAAGGTTGCACAGTTACGTTGGAAAGATGCTGCACCGCAGCACGAACATGCTCACAACGTTCTTCAATAGAGAAGAGCGGGCCGCCTCCCTTATCGGGACTCAGGGCCACGCCGACCACCAGGTCGTCAAAGAGCGAAGCTGCACGCTCGATGATATCCAAGTGTCCTGCGGTCACCGGGTCAAACGTTCCCGGACACATGCCCCGCTTCACTGGCGTCCACTACCTCCCTCACCAAACGCGATGGTCACTGCGGTGGAACCGTATCTCTTAGTGAACACGGTTCCCCAGTCCTCGGACAGCTCCGGTTCGGTCCTTGCCGCATGCTCCCAGACTACAGTTGCGTGAGGGACGAGCAGACCGGAAGCGAACAGCGCATCGATAAGCGCCCTGACCTCGGACGACTCGATTCTATAGGGAGGGTCGAGAAAGAGCAACGTGAACGGACCGCCTGCTATCTTCCCGTCTGCGCGCAGGAACGAATCGCCACGGATGACCGCTGTGACATTCTCGGCACCGAGAACACCGATATTCTTGTTCAACGCCTCAAGAGCGTGCCAATCCTGCTCGACGAAAGTCGCTCTCGCCACACCACGGGACAGCGCCTCAAGACCCAGAGCGCCACTTCCGGCGAACAGGTCGAGCACATTGTCATCGGATGTGAGTAGCCCACGTGCGATGAGCGCACTGAACGTCGCTTCTCGAACTCGATCCGACGTCGGCCGTGTCGCATCACCCTTGGGTGCGACGATCGCGCGCCCACGATACTGACCCGCGACGATCCTCATCCGCTGCTCACCCACTCCCACGCAGCCGCGAACCTGCGGCGCGCCTCAAGTCCCAATGGCACATTTATCGGCTGTGAGAGTTCTGGATCGGACTCGATCAGCGAGGCGGCAACTGCGCGCGCTTCCTGCAGGATCTCACCGTCACGAACGATCGATGCAACACGCAGTTCGGGCAGGCCATGCTGTCGGTCGCCGAGTATCTGACCTTCGCCTCGCAAGGCGAGGTCGCGCTCGGCGAGTTCGAATCCGTCGTTCGTCTCCACGATGGCCTGCATCCGCTCCCGGCCATCAGCAGTCTTGGCGTCGGCAAAAAGCAGGAACTCACCGCTCGCCTCGCCGCGGCCGATGCGTCCTCGCAACTGATGGAGCTGAGCGAGTCCAAAGCGCTCGGCGTCCTCAACGATCATGACGGTGGCGTTGGGCACATCGACACCAACCTCGATCACCGTAGTCGACACGAGTACGTCAATTTCGCCGGCCCTGAACCGTTGCATTGTCGCGACCTTCTCTTCAGATCGCATTCTGCCGGTGAGAACTGCGACGCGCAGGTCCGGGAACACTTCCGACGAGAGGCGCTCCGCTTCTTTGGTCGCCGCCTTGGCTTGAGCCGAGTCGGATTCTTCGACCAGCGCGCAAACGACGTATGCCTGGTGTCCGTCGTCCACGGCAGTTCTCACGCGACCGTACGCTTCGTTCCGGTGACGCTTGTCGATGATCTCACTGCTCACCCGAGGCACGCCGGTACCGTGGGGCCGTTCCCTGAGGTACGAGACGGCCAGATCCCCATAGAGCGTGAGTGCAAGGGAGCGAGGAATCGGTGTCGCCGACATGACGAGCAGATCGGCTGCTCTCCCCTTCTCGCGCAACGCGAGCCGCTGGGTGACACCGAAACGATGTTGTTCATCAACGATCGCCAACGTGAGGTTGTCGAACGACACGGATTTCTCAATGAGGGCATGCGTCCCGAACAGCACCTGCAGCGACCCCCCTGCTGCGGCATCTATCAGAGTTCGTCGGTCCTCAGCCGACGTCGCGCCGGTGATGCAGCCCCAACTGATCCCCGCGGCATCCAGCCAGGGTCCGACCTTCTCGGAGTACTGAAGTGCAAGCACCTCTGTCGGCGCCATCATCGCCGCCTGAGAGCCCGTGTCGGCCACCGCAGCAAGGGCATGAGCCGCCACCAATGTCTTGCCGGTGCCAACGTCGCCCAGCAGCATGCGATTCATCGGGTGGATCCCCGACATGTCGCCCAGGACATCCTCAATGGCGCAGTGCTGATCGTTCGTCGGCTGGAAGGGTACGGCTGCTACAAGCGCGTCTCTCATGGAGCCTGTCACCGTGTGTACGACGCCGCGCTGTGCGTCGACCGCGGCATGCCTGCGAGCGAACAGCCCCAGCTGCAGCAGAAGGAACTCATCGAACACGAGTCTTCTGCGTGCGGCATCCGCAGCGTCGATCGTGCGCGGGAAGTGAATGTCGCGATACGCCGTGTGGAGTGACACCAGATTCAGCCGATCGCGAATCTCAGAGGGCAGCGGGTCGGGAATGTCGGAGTAGTCCTCGACTGCGGCGCTGATCAAACGCCTCAGCCAGTTCTTCGTCAGCCCCTCGGTGCTCCGATGCACCGGGATGATCCTGGTGACGTCCTCAGCCTCATCTTCGCTCTCAAGCCGCTCGACATACGGGTTCGTCATTTTCTTGAACCCGAAGTCGAACTCGACCGTTCCCGCGAACGCTACTCGCTCACCGATCCGGAATCTGTCGGCCATGTACGCCTGATTGAACCAGACGCCCAGCAACACTCCCGTGCCATCGACGATCGCGACTTCGACGATACTCAAACGGGGCCTGGGCTTCTTGATCTTGATGTCATGAACCCGTCCAACGACCGTTGCCTCTGCGCCAGTCGGGACTTTGAGCAGCGTGTAGACGGATGTGAGATCCAAATAGCGATACGGCACATGGCCGATGAGATCGCCGATGGTCTCTATGTCCAGACGATGCAACAAGGCCGAACGCGAGGCGTCGACATACCGGGACGTGCCCACCGGCAGCTGCCATGAGGCGTGATTATCCGCGCGATGCGTGGAGACAGTGAGCGGATCCGCCATGGAGTCGGGCCTAGTCGATCTCGTGGAATGCCACGCCCACAACTCCGGGACCGGCATACGTACCGATGACCGATCCAACGATGCCGTATGAGTCCAACTCATACACAGCACCCGCAGCGTCCAGTGTTGCCCGCATTTCGTCGGCAAGTTCGGGGACCGTGCTGTACAGGATGACGATTTTGATCGTGTGCTCCTTGGACACGGCCGCAACGTGTTCCGCGAGCGCTGCCATGGCTTTGCGCAACCCCTTGACCTTCTTGAAAGGCTCGATGATTCCCTCATTGTTGAAAGTAAGTATCGGTTTGATGTTGAGAACCGATGCAGCGAGACCAGAGGCCTTGCCCGCACGTCCGCCCTTAACCAGATACTCAAGGGTGTCCAAGATAAAGTACAGCGTGGTGTCCGCCGACATCTTCTCAAGCTTGTCGGCAATGTCCGCAGCGTCCATGCCGGAATCCCGAGCCTCAACGGCTGCTTTGACCACAAGGCCAGTGGCCTGAGAGACCAGATTCGTGTTAACCACGTGAACAGGCACGGATGAGGTTTTGGAGGCCATGATCGCTGATTCGTACGTGCCGGACAGAGCCGCGGAGAGATGGACTGAGACGATCGCCTCGGCTCCAGCCTCGATCACCTTTGAGTATGCGGCGGTGAAGTCCGCAGGAGATGGCTGCGAGGTCTTGGGGAACTTGTCGGTCGCAGCAAGCTTCGTGTAGAACTCCGCCGGCTCCATCTCGACCCAGTCGAGGAAGGTCTCGTCACCGAAGGAAACCTTCAAAGGCACCATCTCGACATCGTTCTCCACGAGCCATGAACGGGATAGGTCGCAGGTGCTGTCGCATACGATCGCCACGCGTGTCATGGAATCCTCATTTCAGTCGGGGGCAGGGGCTTACTCGACAGCGATGATCACAGGGTACAGAGGCTGTCCGCCGTCGTGGGCTTCGACCTCGATGTCGGGAAACGCCTCCTCCAACAGAGTGGTGAGGGAGGCCAATTCTTCTGCGGAGAGATCCTCCCCGGCGAGTAGCGTCAGGGTCTCGCCGTCGTCCACGATCAACTGAGCAAGCTCAACAGTGACGTCAAGAACGTTGTCGCCAACAACCTCGATCTCATGGTCAGTGATAGCAATGATCTGACCAGCCTTGATCTCGCCGGACTTGCCAACGGAGTCTTTGACTGCGGTGGTCACCTCGCCCGTACGCACGTACGAAGCTGATTCCGTCATCTCTTCGACAGCATCCTCCAAAGTCAACTCAGGATCGTACGTCAGGAGAGCTGCGAATGCCTCAGGAGCGGAAGTGGTCGGCACCACGGCTACAGGCCGATCGCACACCTCGTTCACCTGCTGGGCCGCCATGATGATGTTCTTGTTGTTGGGAAGGATGATGATCGACTCAGCGTTGACACGCTCGCACGCGTCGAGGAGTTCCGCGGTGGAAGGATTCATGGTCTGACCACCACTCACCACCACGTCTGCGCCAAGGCTCCTGAGTATCTCCTGGATGCCGGCACCGACCGCAACAGTGACGAAGCCCACCGATTTGACGGGAGCGGAAGCCGAGGAGTCCTCTGCGAGCTCCCGCGTACGGTCCTCGGTCTGACGACGCATATTGTGGATATGAACATCCGACACCTCGCCGAGTGAGGTCATATGAGTGAGCACTGCGCCGGGATCATCGGTGTGAACGTGGATCTTGAGCATCTCACCCTCGCCCACCACGAGCTCTGAACCGCCGATGGTCTCAACGTAATTTCGGATGGGTTCGGGGTTCAGATCGGACCCGAAGAGAAGGAACTCAGTGCAGTAGAGGTACTCGTCGTCATCCCAATCATTGATCAGCTCGATCACGACATCACCTGACTGCGACATGTCATCGATATCCACTGCATGACCCCCGTAAGCGGCCGCGAATCCCTCTGCAAGAATGGCCAACCCGTACCCTCCTGCATCCACGACCCCGTTCTCCTTGAGAACAGGAAGAAGGTCGGGTGTGCGCTTCACTGACGCGAACGATGCTGCCGTGACATGTTCCAGCATCTCGCCGACATCCAAGCCGTCCTCGATACCGGCCTCGGCAGAATCAGCGCAATCGCGAAGAACGGTGAGCATTGTGCCCTCGACTGGCTTGCGAACCGCCTGGAATGCGACCGTCACCGCTCGGCGAAGTGCACGAGCGATAACTTCCGCATCGACCTCTGCTGCGGAATCGAGCTCCTCACACAGCCCACGGAGTATCTGACTCAGGATCACGCCGGAGTTCCCGCGTGCTCCCATGAGTGAGCCGTGTGTCACGGCATGGCAGGTCGCTGCTATATCAGCACTAGGCTCAAGGCTCGAGACCTCGCTGACCACAGCATCCATGGTCAAAGACATGTTCGTTCCCGTGTCTCCATCTGGAACCGGGAACACATTCAGTTTATTGACGTCCTCGCTCCGCTCCTTGAGCGCCGTGGCGGCCGCCTGCAGAAGCGCGTTGAACGGGGGTCGATTCATTTCAGCCATGCACCCTCTCCCGAGAGATTACTTACGGACTTTGATTCCTTGCACGTGTACGTCGACTCGATCAACTTTCACGTCTGCGGTGGTCGTCAGCACGTACCTGACGCGTTCCGCGAGATTATGCGAGACCTCAGCGAGATTGGTGCCGTGCTCGATGATCACGTATAGATCGATACTGACGACGTCATCGGAGCAGACGACTGAAACACCCTTACGAAGCTTGTCCCGAGAGAGCGCCTGGGCAACTCCGTCACGGAGAGTCGGACTCGCCATGCCGACGATTCCGTAGCACTCCAAGGCAGCAAATCCCGCAAGGTCTCCGAGAACGTCATTGGCGATCTGTACGGTGCCGTGAACTTTCCCGCTCATTACGTATCCTTTCCGGTCATCACCGGTTCAAGTACCGCTGACCATGAGATACAAGGTACACTGAATGTGTACGTGAGCAACGTCTCATGGCTGACCTAGTATATCTGAAACCAGCGGTACGCGATGTCTGTGTGAACGGTCGCGATCAGTGGTCAACATGGTTGTTGCGTATAGGTGGATATGGTAGTATCGTCGCGTTTTGCACCTGTTTTGCTCGCGAATAGAATTCCGCACCTGAATTCGTGTGCGGCTGTGAAGAGGAGTTCTGAAATGTCCCAGGTATGCTCCGTTTGTGGCAAGAGCCCGAGCGCCGGTCGCAACGTCAGCCATTCTCACCGCGTGACCAACCGTATGTTCCACCCGAACATTCAGAAGGTCTCCGTGGTCGTCAATGGCTCAACCAAGAAGATGAACGTCTGCACCAAGTGCATGAAGGCCGGCAAGGTCACCCGCGGCTGATTCACGTTGAGATGATCCGAAGGCCTAGCCTTCGAATCTTGGAACCCGGTCCGATCCGCTGCGCATCGTGTCTATGAACGTATGGACGATGCGCGGATCGAACTGGGTTCCTGCATTTTCCGAGAGCTCCCTCAACGCACGTGCCGAATCCATCGCAGATCGATACGGTCGCGGCGAGGTCATGG
The DNA here is from genome assembly GCA_002367305.1 of Actinobacteria bacterium UBA3086. GTDB lineage: Bacteria > Actinomycetota > Coriobacteriia > Anaerosomatales > UBA3086 > UBA3086. Next base: position 7,773 of record DFBG01000031.1, read on the forward strand.
CTACGTAGGCGTCACACACCGCGAGAATCCGTGAACCCAGAGGAATACTCTCGCCCTGTATTCCTTCGACATACCCGGTACCGTCGAATCTTTCGTGGTGGTGATAGACGATCGGCGCCACGTTGGCCAGGGCAGGCGCATCCCGGAGCAACTCCGCCGTCACTGCAGGATGCATCTGGATCAGACCTTGCTCCACCGTGGTCAACCCCGCTCTCCTACCAACAAGAACCCCGCCAGCGGCCTCCATGCCCACGTCATGAATGAGTGCCGCGATCTCGACCGAACGAATCTCCTCGGGATTGAGGTCGAGCGCGCGTGCCAACATGCTTGCGTACTCAACAAGTCGCTCAGTGCCACCCATGGTGTAGGGATCCTTGGTCTCCATTGCCAACGCGAGCGTCTTGAGTGAGTCGAACATGAGTCGCTCCACCGCATTGATGGCAGAGGCATTTCTCCAAGCAACCGCAAAATGCGTCGCGAAGAGTTCGAGATCCCCCATGTGACGCTCGGTGAACTTGGCAGGCAATGCGCGACTACCGACATTGAGAACGCCGATGATGCCACTATCATCGGCAATGGGAACCGAAAGAGCGGATCTGACTGAGCGGCGAACGCCTGTACCTCTGGAGTGGGGAGCATCCTCGATGAGCAGGGGTTTGCCGCTCGAAAGCACCCACCCTGCAATCCCATCACCCGATGTGACAGACGTTGACTCGACAATGTGCTCAGGGAGTCCTCTACTGGCCTTGATACGCAGCAGCGAGTCGTCGTCCACCAGCATGATGCTGCCTGTTTCACCATCTGTGAAGGACAGGGCCGTATCAAGAGCGTTCTTAAGGAGATCCTCCAGCGTAAGCACCCGAGAGATCTCGGTGACTGACTCGAGCAGGGATCGCGTGGATATCTCGCGGTCTTTCAGTTCATGGATGGTAACAGCGCAGGTGAGGTCTACTGCGTGCTGCTCAACGAAGGAGAGAACGGCATCGGAGTCAGGATGGTCAGCGATAACATCCACACTGACAGCACCCGTGACGTCTCCGGCACCCAAGGGCACAGCGAGCGTCCACAACTCTCCTCTATGAGTGCCGTCGCTGATTGAGGATATCCGCTCCGTCATTGTTGACCGACTACTGATCGCACGACCGACAGGGGTCGTCGAATACGGTGCGAACGCTCCGCCGGAAGCGAACGCGCCGACCGACGAGAACGAACGGGCCGTACCCGTGGATTCATGAGCAGCCCAGAGTGTGACTGCAACGGCGCCCTGCTCCGAGGGTGCATCGAGGATGATCGTGAGAAGGCGCTCCGGATCGTCGGGATCGACGCGGACCGCTGCAGGCTT
>DFBG01000120.1:0-127 GCA_002367305.1 Actinobacteria bacterium UBA3086
TGCTGTGTCTGAGGCGCTCACGACGTTCAATCCGATTCCCCACAGGCTTGAACCGGTGGGTGAGGTCGCCGGAGTGGAGTACTTCAACGATTCCAAGGCCACCAATCCTGATGCGGTCCTGAAAGCC
>DFBG01000120.1:297-5301 GCA_002367305.1 Actinobacteria bacterium UBA3086
CCGGCATGTGCCTCGTTCGATGAATTCGACAGTTACGTTCAGCGTGGCGACGTGTTCCGTGCAGCGGTTGCACGACTGGCAGCGTCGAACACAGGCGGTGCGAGTTCATGACGCGAGCCAAAGGATATGCAGGGGGACCGGTCGCTCGGTACATTCTGCTCGGCTCGGTTGCGTTTCTCGTACTGGGCGGACTGCTCATGATCTACTCTGCGGCGTCTGTCTCTGACTATGTGTATCAGCAGGACAGCGCCTATCACCTCAAGCAGCAGATCATGTGGATAGGTATCGGTGCCGTGCTCATGTATCTGACAAGTCGTTTCGACTATCGGCGACTTCGTGCGCTGGCGTGGCCCATATGGGGCGTCTCTGTCGCGGCACTGCTGGGCGTGCTGCTCTTCGGTGTCACGCGGAACGGAGCGCAACGGTGGCTGATGATCGCAGGAAAGAGCATTCAGCCGTCTGAGTACGCCAAGGTCGCCTGTGTTCTCGTGGCTGCTCATTTGCTCGCCAAACATCCCATGCGAACCAGGGATCCCAAGGGTTTCTGGCTCAGGCTCCTAGGCTCGGTGGGCGTCGTTGCTTTGCTCGTGTATCTTCAGCCTGATTTTGGTACGACTGTTTCGATCGTGGCTGCATGGGGCGTGGTGCTGATCCTGGGCGGCGTCAACTGGACGCATCTCTTCGCGGCCGGTGGGGTAGCGGGCACCATGGCGATCACGGCAGCACTCCTTGCGGACTACCGTATCGCGCGCGTGACAGCCTTCCTGGACCCTTGGTCCGATCCACAGGGCTCCACCTACCAGATCGTGCAGTCCATGCTCGCGTTCGGCTCAGGAGGTCTGACGGGGGTCGGCTTGGGAATGTCACGCCAGAAGTTCTTCTACCTGCCTGCGGCGCATACGGACTTCATATTCGCCATCATCGGCGAGGAGTTCGGACTGGTCGGAACGCTGTTGACGGTCGCCGCATTCATCCTGTTCACCTATGCCGGTTTCCGGATAGCCCTGAACACCAAGGATCCCTTTGGCCGACTCGTTGCGGGTGGGGTGACCGCGATGATCGCGATTCAGGCCATCATGAACATGGCGGCGGTGACCAGCCTGATGCCGGTGACCGGCATTCCGTTGCCGCTGGTGAGCTTTGGTGGATCATCCATGACCTTCACCATGGCATGTATCGGTGTCATCCTGTCAGTATCGACATATGGTGCCAAGGGCGCATCCCGCGCTGTTGGCGGAGACAAGGAGCGAGTCGGTGCGGGTACTGCTGAGCGGGGGCGGAACAGCCGGGCACATCTATCCGGCATTGACGGTGGCCGAAAGGCTTCGCGACGCCGGGCATGATATCGCGTTCGTGGGTACGCCCACGGGGCTCGAGGCGCGCATCGTGCCTGAGGCGCAGGTCCTTTTCCACTCACTGCCGTCCCGTGGGTTCGACAGGGCTCGCCCGTGGACTCTGGTCACATCCGGTTTCATTGCGGGCGCCTCGGTGTTTCGGGCAGTTCGGCTCATCAGAGGCATGAGTGCCGATGTCGTGGTCGGTTTTGGCGGCTACGTGTCCATCCCTGTGGGTTTGGCCGCGGTCATCACACGGACCCCGCTCGTGTTGCACGAGCAGAACAGTGTGCCCGGGCTTGCGAACAAGCTGCTGTCACGTTGGGCCACGGCCGTCGGCGTCACTTATGAGACATCCATCGCCTCGTTGCGACATCCTGAGCGCGCGCTCGTGACGGGGAATCCGGTGCGCGACGCTGTGTTGAAGGCGGATCGGTCTCGGGGACGGACGAGTCTGGATCTCCCGGATGATGCGCTGGTGCTGCTCGTATTCGGCGGGTCTCGGGGCGCGCGTCACTTGAACCAGGCGACAGTCTCGTTGTGTGATGCATGGATGTCGATTCCTGGGCTGCATGTGGTGCACGTCGCTGGCCGGGGCGAGGTCGATTCAGTGCGTGAGGCTCTCGTCGCCCAAGGAGGCGACAAGGGCAGATATCACGTACTCGACTACATTGACGATATGGGATCGGCTATCGCTGCTGCCGACTTGGTGGTTGCGCGCGCAGGCGCTACGTCGCTCGCAGAGCTGACCGTGCTCGGTAGGCCGGCTGTGCTTGTGCCGTACCCGTTCGCAACAGATGATCATCAGACCTTGAACGCGCGCACGGTTGTCGAGGCCGGTGGCGCGGTGCTCGTGACTGACGCGGATTTGGACAGCCAACGGTTCGTTGACGAGTGCACGCGGCTCCTCACCGATGGCGCGGCGCGTGCTACCATGTCTGCCGCGTCCAAGGCGCTCGGAAGGCCCGATGCCGCAGAGGCTGTGGCCGAGATGACGCGTTCATGTGTACACGATTCCGCCGTCGATGGCGGTTCAGGGGAGGCTACTCTGTGAGCGAACGAGTCTACGCACACTTCATAGGTATCGGTGGTGCAGGTATGAGCGGTATCGCTCGCGTGCTGCATGATCGTGGTGTCGCGGTAACCGGATCAGATCTCAAGGGGTCTCGCTACTCACAGGCACTCTCCGCTATCGGAGTACCGGTTACCATCGGACACGACGCTGGCAACCTCGGCGATCCAGAAGTGGTCGTGATCTCGTCGGCTATTCCCGATGGAAATCCCGAATTGGCTGCGGCGCGAGAGCGAGGCATTCCTGTGTGGCCGCGCGCGAAGATGCTCGCGCATCTCGCAGGAGAGCTCTCGACTGTTGCTGTGGCCGGCACGCATGGTAAGACGACGACGAGCTCCATGGTCGCCACCATGTTCGACAACATGACGCTCGATCCCACGTTCCTTATTGGAGGAGAGGTCGACGGTTTCGGCACCAATGCGCGATGTGGGGCCGGTCCGCACTACGTGGTTGAGGCCGATGAATCCGACGGATCGTTCGTGTTTCTGACGCCGGAAGTGGCAGTCGTGACCAACATCGAGGCAGATCATCTCGACCACTACGGTACGTTGGCCGCGGTCGAGAAGACCTTCGCGGAGTTCATGTGCCGCGTGCCGAGTGAGGGTTCCCTTGTTGTATGGGCGGATGACGATCGACTGATGGAGATTGCGTCGGAGTGCGGCGCGCGCGTGGTGAGTTACGGCTGCGCTGCCAATGCTGACGTCCGGTGTCATTCACTTGTTCGCGCAGGACAAGGACACACGTTCACCATTGCGCTGCCCAATGGCGACGAGGTCGATTGCAGGATAGACGTCCCGGGCGAGCACAACGTTTGGAACGCGGCCGCCTCGCTGGCCACAGCGTTCGCCCTGGGACTGGATGTAGAGGAAGCGGCACGAGCGCTGGAGGGCTTTTCGGGAGTACGTCGCCGCTTCGATCACATCGGTGCGGCCGACGGGGTGACTGTGGTCGATGACTATGCGCATCATCCCACCGAGGTGCGCGCCACACTCGCTGCCGCGCGCACAGCGGGTCATGAGCGGGTCTGGGTCGTCTTCCAGCCGCATCGCTACAGCAGGACCGAAGCGCTCAGCGTCGACTTCGGCGAAGCGTTCGGTGATGCTGACCGCGTGGTGCTCATGGACGTGTACGGGGCAGGGGAGACACCTGTGCCCGGCGTGTCCGGTAAGACACTCGTTGATTCCATTCTTCTGCACAATCCGCGCGCGCGAGTCACCTATCTACCGCATCGCGCTGAGCTGACACCGTATCTTGCGTCGGAACTGCGCTCAGGCGATCTCGTTATGACCATGGGGGCCGGCGACGTCACAGCTCTGGGCCCTGAGATCGTTCGCGAGATCTCGGCTCGCGCAGAGGCTGTGTGACCATGACAGTCGCGCGCGCTCATAGCGCGCTCACGGCGTTTCTGAGCGGCGACGTACGATCTCAGGAGTTGATGGCCCGACACACGACGTACCGAATCGGCGGGCCGGCGGCACTGTACATCACCTGCGATACGGTCTCCGATCTTTCGTCGGCAGTTCGCATACTCGATGCCGAAGACGTTCCTTGGATCGTTCTGGGCAAAGGCAGCAACGTGCTGGTCGCCGACGAGGGCTACCCGGGTGCGGTCATCGTGTTGGGTCGCGAGTTCAAGACTCACGAGACGAGCGATGTATTGGTTCGTACCGGCGCTGCTGCCATTCTTGCCGGGGTGGTCAACGATGCCTTCTCGCGCGGTCTGTCCGGGTTCGAGTCGTGTGTGGGCATCCCCGGTACCATCGGCGGGGCACTGGCGATGAACGCCGGTACTCGCGACGGATGGATCGGTGACATCGTGGAATCGGTCACCCTGTATGTGCCGGGTGAGGGCCTCATCGCTTTGCGTGGCGAGGATGTTGCGTGGGCGTACCGCGACAGTGGGCTGTCGGCCCGCGGTATCATCGTCGAAGGCACCATGCGGGTTGAAGCGGGCGACAAGGAGTCTATCCGCGAATCGATGGAAGATAGTTTCCGCCGCAGAAAAGAGACGCAGCCTGTGGGACAGCCCAGTGCGGGCAGTGTGTTCGTGAACCCGGAGGGTGACTCGGCGGGTCGGCTGATCGAACAGGCCGGGCTCAAAGGCGAGCGCCGTGGAGGCGCAGTCGTCTCCGACAAGCACGCGAACTTCATTGTGAATGACGGCGGCGCATGTGCGCACGATGTCTTGCAGCTCATACAACACATACAGAACAGGGTGGGCGAACTCAATGGCATCGAGCTCCGGACGGAGATCAAGTTCCTCGGCTCGTTCGAGTAACCGTCGTCGGGTCGTCATCGCGGGAGAGAAGACGCGAGACGTTCAGTACGACAGCGCTCGACTCAAGGCCACGAATTCCAAATCTCCGCGTGCGAGCGGTGGTTCCTCGTCTCGCCGTGCGGCATCGCACCCCAAGACCGCGGCTGATCGAGCGTCCAACAACAAGCGTCTTGAGCGCGAGCGACGTCTGCGTGCTCAGCGTCTGAGGACGCAACTGATGTTCGTTGCTGCTGTGTTGGCAGTTGGACTCGTTGTCTTCGGCGCGTACTCGCTCTATCGATCCTCGGTGTTCGAGATACTCTCGGTGGACGTGGTCGGCA
>DFBG01000120.1:5332-10810 GCA_002367305.1 Actinobacteria bacterium UBA3086
CTCCGCTATCCAGGGCAGGAGATCCAGACTCGTCTTGAGCAGGAACCCTGGATAGAATCCGCATCGCTGTCGCGCGATTTCCCGGAGACTCTCCGAGTGAGAATCACTGAGCGCACGCCAGTGGCTCTTGTCGATGCTGGCGGCCTGTCGCTATGGTTGGTCGACGCGAACGGCGTGGTCATCGAGCAGCACACCCCGGATGCGACTCTGACGGTAACAGTGATACGAGATGTTGAGGGTCTCGACCCGATTCCTGGGAGAAAGACCCTGTCGGAGGCCCTGCTCAATGCGCTGGATGTGATGGAGGGGCTGAGCCCCGAGCTACGAGCGCGCGTACGGGCGATCTCTGCACCGTCAATTGATAAGACATCATTGATCACACATGAGGACATCGAGATATTCATCGGTTCTGCCGATGAACTCGATAAGAAGGATCGTGTTGCGCGTCAGATTCTCGAAGAGCAGGTTGGGGAAGTCGTGTATATCAATGTCAGGACGGTCGACCGACCGACTTGGCGAGGTCTGGGAGACGAATAGCGCAGGGGAGTCGCAATGATACTGAGACGCAATGCGGTGATAGTGGCGTTACTCGTTGTGTGCGCAACCGCGGCGGTGCTCCTATCAGGTGGCTCTGCGACGGCTTTGGATGTCAGTTCTGATGCGTATGATCATCTCGTGGCGGCCGATCTCACCATTACTCTTTCGTCGGATGACCCCACCGGTACCGTTCTCGTCGTAGTGGACGGAACTGTCCGGTCCGTTCAGCCCGCTCTGCCCGGGCAGGTAATCTCCCTTGAGAGCGTCGGTATGCCGAAAGGCGAGCACGATGTCGTGGCTGCGCTCAGGACAACAGATGGGATCGTCCACTCTGAAGCATTGAGGCTTGCGGTCTGGGAGGCCCCGGTACCGCCGGTGATGGTGACGCCAGGCGCATATTCCGGGTCCGTGGTACCTGTGACAGTGAGAATCGGAGCCGATACTTCCCGAATCCGGTTCAGCGTTGACGGAAAGCTGGTCGCCGACCGCGCGGTGACTCCCGGATCACTCGCCACCATGAGCGTTGCATCTCTTGGACCGGGAACGCACACATTTGAATTCGTCGCCAGTAATCCTGTGGCGCAGACCACCGCTACCTTCAAGGTCACACGATTGGATTACCCGTGGCCCACATGCGTCGTGGTGGACAAGTCTGACTTCAGACTCTACTTGGTTAAGGATGGCTTCCTCGTCAAGACGTACCCGATCGCTATCGGCAAGCCGAATACACCAACTCCCGAACGCGTGTGGCGAATCGATGCAAAGTACTACACCGATCCCAGTGGCGTGTACGGGCCTCGCAAGATGCGTCTGTTCCAGCGGACGTCATGGGGTTATGCCTATACCGCGTACGCCATACACGGAACGAATGAGCCATGGGTGATCGGAACGATGGCTTCACATGGCTGTATCCGTCTTGAGAACAGCGATATCATCGATCTCTTTCCGCAGGTACCACTGGGAACCATGTGTCTCACGCGTGAGTAGGCGAGGGGCGGTAACCGCGCGATATCCTCTGCAATCAGGGTATGGACACACCTCTGTTGCAAATCACTTGCATGTCGGATAAGGTTTATGCGAAGATTTACCGTTGCTACCATACTATAACTGTAAACCTGAGGTTTAGTCTTCTGTGCATAGTCGATCCGAGAGATTGACGTGAGCGGGGAGGAATCATGCTCGATACGGGCGCGAATTATCTAGCAGTGATCAAGGTCGTCGGCATTGGCGGTGGCGGCACCAACGCGGTGAACCGCATGGTCGAGGCCGGGGTCAAAGGTGTTGAGTTCATCGCCGTGAACACGGATGCGCAGGCGCTGTTGATGTCTGACGCTGACTACAAGGTGCATGTCGGCGTCAGTCTCACCAAGGGTCTGGGAGCGGGTGCCGACCCGGATGTGGGTCTGCAGGCTGCTGAAGAAAATCGCAATGAGATCAAGGAGGCGCTCCAGGGTGCCGACATGGTTTTCATCACGGCAGGCGAAGGCGGCGGTACAGGTACAGGTGCTGCTCCGGTCATCGCTGAGATAGCCAAGGAAGAGATCGGCGCCCTCACCGTCGGCGTTGTGACGCGTCCGTTCGCGTTTGAGGGACGTAAGCGTGCACTTCAGGCGGACGACGGAATCCAACGCCTGCGCGATGTCGTTGACACACTCATCGTGATCCCCAACGATCGTTTGCTTCAGGTCGCCGAGAAGAAGACTTCGATACTCGATGCATTCAGGATCGCCGATGACATCCTGCGTCAAGGTACTCAGGGCATCACGGACCTGATCACGGTTCCAGGTCTGATCAACCTCGACTTTGCCGATGTGCGTACGGTTATGCAGGATGCCGGATCCGCGCTCATGGGTATCGGCGTCGCCGCTGGCGACAATCGCGCTCACGATGCGGCGACCGCGGCTATCTCAAGTCCCTTGCTGGAGTCGAGTATCGAGGGCGCACAGGGTGTGTTGCTCTCCATCGCCGGCGGATCGGATCTGGGACTGTTCGAAGTCAATGAGGCGGCTGAGGTTGTTGCAGCTGCGGCGCACAAGGAAGCCAACATCATCTTTGGCGCTGTCATCGACGACTCGATGATGGACCAGATACGGGTGACGGTCATCGCAACCGGCTTTGATGGCCGCCGTCGCCAAGAGTCGATGGAGTTCACGAGTTCGAACGAGCCCACATCATCGATTCCCACGTTTGAACCGATTGCCGAGGACGAACTGGACATTCCAGCGTTCCTCAAAAAACGTACCTTCTAGAGTCAAGAACGAGCGGGCGGTTCCCAGAGGAGCCGCCCGTTGTCATATTCGAACCCGGTGCCGATGAGGATGAGGCCTCGCCGATGCCGGGTTCGTGCATGAAGAGAGCCCCCGCCGAATCTTCGACGAGGGCTCATATATTTGTACGTGGGAACTCTACTAGTCGGCAGTCGGCGGTGCCGGCGGCGTGGGTGCCGGAGGAGTGGGTGCTGCAGGTGGTGCTGGGGCCACGGGCGCCGCAGGGGGGCGCGGGGCCATCGGAGGAGCGGGAGCATAGGCAACGCCCGCTCCGGGCGAGCCCGTCTCTGACAGTCCAGGACGCTGATAGGCCACAGCGGCATACTGACCAAGCAGATGAGCCGACATGATCTGGGCGACAAAGATCGGCCAGAACATGATGATCGCACCGATTCCGGTGGCAGAAACGACGCTGCCCACTGTTGAGGCGCCCACTGCGAACACGAGGCCCATGCCCCACGCGGTGAAGTAGCCGCTGTTGGGAGTCTTGATCCGGCTGATGATGTCGCCGAATGCGAAGAGGGACCCGAAGTCCTCGCGCATTGCGTAGTTGGTCAGTGCTGCCTGAGTGAACACTGTGACACCGAGGATGTACACGACCATGAGGAAGTTCGTGAAGCACATCGTTCCCAGGGCGAGACTCTCACCGTCGCCGTTCATGCTCGAGGCGATGAGTGGAAGGAGTCCGATGGCACCCAGAATGACTGCGGGAAGGAAGTACACGAACATGGCAACGCTGGCCAGGAAGCCGCGGACCCAGAGCCGACCGAAGTCGCTCCAGTCGGGCAGAGGCAACTCGTTTCCCTCGGCGACAGCCTTGGTGTAGTCCAGCTGATAGCCCGTGAGAGCCGGTTGTGTCACACCAAGCAGGCCCCACAGTGCACCGAGGGCGGTCTTGGCGAGCCAGCTCTCGTCTTTGAACGGCACCCCAAAGGCGCGTCCGATATCCATGGCATCTCCCATCGTCAAGTTGTCGTTTGTGACCTCTGTTCACGTGCACATCTGGTTCTAACAAGTATCTCGCCATACACACCCTAACTGTAAACATTTCTCTGCATGGTGGATAGACGGACCTCGCGTGCTGCCACGTACACGCGTATCGTGTCGGAAAGAGGCAGTAGCCTACGTGGAGGGATTCCGTGAACCGGCCAGAGATGATTCGGGTCGAGCATGAGGGAGTGGTCTTCTGGACCGACCCGGAGCTTGCGAAAGATGGCGTGCGCATCGCATTCTCCGAGCGCTCAGGCGGGGTGAGCGCTCCTCCGTATGACTCCCTCGATCTTGCAGCGCATGTGGGGGACGACCCCCTGCTGGTGGACGAGAATCGATCTCGGTTCCTCTCGGGCGTTGGTATTGCTGGCCTGCGTGATTCGCTTATCACTGCCGAGCAGGTGCATGGTGATGTGATCACACTTGTCGGAACCGACGACTCGGGACGTGGGGCATCCGCTTCCGCTGGATCCGGAGCTGCAGCCCTTCGGTCGCCTGTTCCGCAGACTGACGGGCTCGTCACGAAGACTCCCGAGCTCCCCCTCATGCTCTTCTTCGCCGACTGTGTTCCCGTGATTCTTGCGGTGACCGATCCGGTTCCCGGGGTCGCGGTAGTACACGCTGGGTGGAGAGGTGTGCTGTCTCGCATACCCGAGAAGGCAGTTCATGCGCTCATTGTGGCCACAGGAGCTGAATCCAGCGCGGTGCGGGCATATATAGGCCCGCACATCGGATCATGCTGTTACAAAGTTGCAACAACTCTAGCGGCCACATTCAATGAAACCTTTGATACGATTGCCGCGGTCGAGGACCATCTGGATCTGGCGGTCGCAGTTCGTGCATCACTCATGGATGCGGGGGTTGAGGGCGATCGGATTGCAGAGCTCGGTGCGTGCACTTTTGATTCTGCTGATCGTTTCTTCTCGTATCGTGCGAACGATGTCACGGGACGCCATGGTGCCCTGGCAGTGATCACAAAGGATTGATGTATGTCAGAGCGGCGTTCGGTCATCTTGATGGTGTTGAGCCTCGTGCTCACACTGACGGTGATCCCCTTGAGTGGCTGCAACGCTGGCGCACGTGCAGCGAATGAACTCGTCGTGACGGGCTCCACAACGATCCTGCCCATCGCCGAGATCGCTGGCGAGATGTTCACCGATGACAATCCCGAGAACAAGGTACTCGTCTCAGGATTGGGTTCGTCGGCTGGGATTGAGACTGTCTCGCGCGGGTCGTCCGACATCGGTACGGCGTCGCGCGATCTGAAAGAAGAGGAGATGGAGCTCGGCCTCTACGACACGCCGCTCGCCTACGATGCGATCGCGGTGATCGTTCATCCGTCGAATCCGATCGATGATCTGACCAAGGAGCAGGTTCGGTTGATATTCAACGGCACCTACACTAACTGGTCGGAGCTTGGTGGCAACGACGTCAGGATCGGTCTGGTCAATCGGGACGAGGCTTCCGGCACTCGTGAGGCGTTCTACAAGATCGCCATGGAGAAGTCACCTTTTGACCGCACAGCGGCCGTACTGCCGGGGACGGGACAGGTCCGTTCGGTCGTGGCTCAGGCTGAAGGTGCAGTCGGCTATATATCACTCGGGTTCGTGAACAACGAGGTCAAGTCGATCTCGGTCGATGGCATCGAGGCCTCTGCGGAGACTGTGGTGGATGGCACCTATCC
>DFBG01000120.1:10828-11192 GCA_002367305.1 Actinobacteria bacterium UBA3086
TACATCGATTTCGTTCTCTCCGACGAGATCCAGAACGGCATCGTTATCGATGCTGGATTCACTCCCATTTCGGCTGGAGAGGATCGATGATGGTCGACGAGCCTCGCATCGACGAAGGTGGAACGAGCAGCGGCAACCTGCAGCTCATGTCTCGCTCGACGTACTTCAAGGAGACAGCCCTCAAAAACATCTTCCTGCTCTGCGCGTTCGTGGCGGTGATGGGCGTTGCTCTCATCTTCCTGTTCGTTGGTTGGCGGGGCTGGCCCCTGATGGCGGACATTGGGCTTGGCAGTTTCTTGGGCGGTGCGGAGTGGAATCCCACCAGCGCCCTCTATGGCATCCTCCCGCTCATCTGGGGATCGGT
>DFBG01000120.1:11238-13662 GCA_002367305.1 Actinobacteria bacterium UBA3086
TGTCTGAGATCGCCACACCTAGAGTCCGATCGATCGTGCGACCGGCTGTGGAGCTGCTCGCTGGCATTCCTTCGGTGATTTTCGGCTTCTTTGGTCTTATCGTGCTGCGTCCATTGATTGCGAATGCGACGGGCGGACTTGGGTTCGGTGCGGTGACCGCATGGTTCATCCTCGCGATCATGATCGTGCCCACGATCGCAACTCTCACTGAGGATGCCTTGAATTCGATACCTCCTGGTATCCGAGAAGCTTCTTATGCGATGGGGGCCACACCGTGGCAGACCATCTACAAGGTGCTTGTTCCAGCAGCCAAGATCGGCATTCTCGATGCGATCATTTTGGGTATGGGCCGCGCGATCGGCGAAACCATGGCGGTTCTCATGGTCGTTGGCAACGCGCCCGTATTCCCGCAAGGCGTCACCGTGCCGCTCTCGACGTTGACGTCACAGATCGTCATGGATATGCCGTACGCGGCTGGTGACCATCGGACGGCGCTCTTTGGGATGGCGATCGTGCTCTTTGTCGTCTCGATGGGTCTTGTTGCCCTCGTCAGGTTGATAGCCCGATTCCAGACGTCGATGGATCGGGGTCGCTGATGAACAAGAATCTCACTAACAGTCTCGCCATGGCGTTCCTCTGGATCGCAGCTGGAACGACGGTGGCCGTGCTCTTCGCAGTCATTGCATACGTGGTCGTGAACGGCATCATGGTCATCACACCTGAGTTCATCTTCACCTGGCCCGAGGGCGTGAATGCCGAGGGTGGCGTATGGCCGACGATCGTATCCACTCTCTATGTCACCGGCTTGGCCATGCTCATCGTCACACCGATCGCGATCCTCGCAGCGGTCTATCTCGCTGAGTATGCGGTGCAGGGACGACTCGTGAACATCATCCGCTTCGCCGCCGACTCGCTCGCTTCGGTCCCCTCGATCGTGATGGGTCTGTTTGGCCTCGCATTGTTCGTCGAGACCATGGGAATCGGTTTCTCAATGCTCTCTGCCGCTCTGGCGCTTTCGTTCCTCATGTTGCCGATCGTCATGCGCACGACCGAGGAAGCCATCCGTTCGGTTCCCAAGTACATCCGATGGGGTGCCTACGGATTGGGCGCCTCCAAGTGGCAGACGGTGAGTCGGAGCGTGTTGCCGGCGGCCACGCCTCGCATTGTGACCGGCATCATCCTCGCGACAGGTCGTGCGGTGGGAGAGACCGCGGTCGTCATCTATACCATGGGCCAGGCTATCAACCTACCGCTCACACCGTTCGATTCCGGTCGTCCCATGACCGTGCACCTCTACCTGCTGGCGATGGATGGAATTAACCTACCCGCCGCCTATGGTACGGCGCTCCTCCTTATGATCATGATCCTGGCGTTCAATCTTGGCGCGCGATACTTCCTGCGCCGAAACCGGAAGGTGTAGAGCACATGGCTGAGCATGACATTCAGACGAGCCCGTTCAGCAGTCCGGAGGGTGCCGACAAGATCCTCGTCAAGGATCTCGATTTCTACTACGGGGATTTCCAGGCGCTGACCGATATCAATGTGAGCATCAAGCAGGGTGCTGTGACTGCCTTCATCGGCCCATCCGGCTGTGGTAAGTCTACGTTCCTGCGGTGTTTCAACCGGATGAACGACCTCATTCTGGGCACCAAGGCTGACGGCCTCGTCACCCTCGACGGACAGGATATCTACGCCCCCGGGGTCGATCCGGTCGATCTTCGCAGGCGCATCGGCATGATCTTTCAGCAGCCCAACCCGTTTCCCATGTCGATCTACGACAATGTCGCGTTCGGGCCTCGGCTTCATGGAGTCAAGAGCAAGGCGAAACTCGACGAGATAGTGGAATCCTCACTTGAGAAGGCGAACCTCTGGAAAGAGGTCAAGGACATCCTGGACCGCAACGGTCTCGCTCTATCCGGTGGTCAGCAGCAGCGACTCTGTATCGCTCGAGTGCTCGCGGTTCGCCCGGAAGTGCTGCTCATGGATGAGCCATGTTCCGCTATCGACCCCACCTCGGTGCAGAAGATCGAGGATCTCATGGCCGAGATCAAGGATGAGGTCACGATCATCATCGTCACACACAACATGCAACAGGCTGCGCGCGTGAGTGACTACACAGCGTTCTTCTTGCAGGAGGTCGCGGGTGAGCCCGCAGAACTCGTTGAGTACGACCGCACGGCGAATCTCTTCACAAGTCCGAGCGACAAGCGGACTGAGGACTACATCACTGGTCGTTTCGGCTAGGTCATCACGCGTTCTGTGTGTCATGTGTGTTACATGTGCGCGCAGCGTGAGAGTGGCGTATGCAGGAGCGGTATAATCTAAGACGAGGTTGGATCAACAGGGAGTTGACGCAGAGCTATGCGCGAGGAATTCAGGCGGGAACTCAAGGAACTCAAGGCTGAGGTTCTATCCATCGGTCAG
>DFBG01000120.1:13766-16877 GCA_002367305.1 Actinobacteria bacterium UBA3086
GGCGTCGAGGAGCATTCTCTCGAGGTCACGGCGACGCAGTTCCCCGTGGCGCGTGATCTTCGGTTGCTGCACTCGTTGACCTACATCGCTCTGCACTTGGAGCGCATGGCGGATCTTGCGGTGAACACCGCGAAGGCGACGATGCGCACTGCCGATCGTCAGGGGCCGCAGACGCTGTGCGATCTGATCAAGGCTCAGGGCAATCTGGTCCACCGAGTGCTCGACGCGACCATGGAGGCGCTTGATAAGAAGGATGTCGCCTTGGCGCGCAAACTCGTCGAGCTCGACGAGCCGATCGATCACCTCTACAAGCAGTTCTTCCGCGAGCTTGCTCGGCTCCAAGAGGAGAGCGATATCGAATGGGCCTCATCCATGGTCCTTGCGAGTCGCTATCTGGAGCGGATCGCTGATCATGCGGTCGACATCGGCGAGCGCATCGCCTATTTGGTCACCGGTGAACTCGAAGGGTTGTACGAGACCGACGAGGGGGCCTGATCGTGAACGCGGTCGCCGAACGATACGAGGCGGTCCGCAGGAACGTGGCTGATGCAGCGGATGTCTCTGGGCGTACGGCTGACAGCGTTACGATCGTCGCTGTGACGAAGACCGTGGGTGTTGAGGAGATTCGTCTTGCTCTGTCCTTGGGTATCAGAGACTTCGGTGAGAACCGTGTCCAGGAACTGCTCGGCAAGCACGGCCTCTTCCCTGATGCGCGCTGGCACTTCATCGGCACCCTGCAGACCAACAAGGTCAAGGACGTTGTCGGGCGTGCTCATCTGATACATTCCGTGGACTCCCTTAAGCTGCTGGCCATGATCGATCGCAAGGCTGCCGAGATCGGTGTCATTCAGCCGGTACTCCTTCAGGTGAACGTCTCCGGCGAGGAGTCCAAACACGGTATGAGCCCGGTTGAAGCGGTCGACATCCTGTGCGAAGCGATGCGTATGGAGAACGTCGAGGTACGGGGTCTCATGACCATGGCTCCGTTCGGACGTCCCGAAGATTCGCGTCCCGTGTTCTCTATGCTGCGCGAACTGGCAGAATCACTCGGCGAGAAGCACGCGGATGGGGTAAAGTTAGGAGAACTCTCGATGGGCATGACGAACGATTATCGTGTCGCTGTCGAGGAGGGGGCTACGATCGTGCGTGTGGGCAGGGCACTCTTCAACGGAAGATGATCCTGTGATCATGCGGCAACGGTCTGGTCTTGGTCTGCGAGCGAGGAGAACGACGTGAGCCTGTGGCATCGCCTAAAAGTACGACTCGGCCTGGAAGACGACTGGGACGATGAGTACGATGACGAGTATTACGACGACGACGTTGCCGATGGCACCGAGAGTTCCAATGACGGATTCTACGGTCGTAGTACATACGACTCTCCGTACGGATCGAGCATCGGCAGTAAGCGAGCCGACCGCGAGATGGATCACGATCGCTCTCGTAACGGTCATCTTCGCAGTGTTCCCAGTGGGAGTGATGTTGCTCAGATGGCTCCTCAGGTGAAGATGCATATCGTCGAACCCAAGAGTTACACCGAGGCACAGAACATCGCCGACAAGTTCAAGGTGGGCACGCCGGTGATCATGAACATGGTCATGACCCAGCCCGATCTTGCCAAGCGCATGATAGATTTCGCCTCTGGACTCACCTATGGTCTGGACGGCGGTCTGCAGAAGGTCTCCGATAAGGTATTCATGCTGACGCCAGCAAATGTTGATGTCTCAGCCGGCGAGGTTCGCCGACTCAAGGACAACGGTGTCTTCGGAATTGACGGTTAGGCCCATGGGTAACGCAGGATTCAGGCTGGATGGGCGCGTCGCGTTCATCGGCGGCGGCCGCATGGGAGAAGCCATTCTGGCCGGTCTCATAGGTGCCGAGGTGATCACTCCCGATCGGATCGTCGTCGCAGAGCCCGTCGCTGAGCGTCGTGAGGCTCTGGTCGAGGCTTATGGTGTCGCATGTGTCGCAGACGGGCGCACCGCGGTCGATGGGGCGAATATCGTGGTCCTAGCCGTGAAGCCGCAGATTGTCGACTCAGTCATCAAGACCTTGTCCGATGAGCTCACCTCCGCACTCGTGATCTCGATAGCTGTCGGTGTGACCTGTGCCCGGCTCGAGTCGGAGATGCCCGCAGGCACGGCCGTTGTTCGTGTCATGCCCAATACGCCCGCGATGGTGGGGCAGGGAATGGCAGTGGTCAGCGGCGGCACCGAGGCTACGGCTGAGCAGATAGATCTCGTTCGCGAGCTGTTCTCGTTGCTGGGACGTGCGGTCATAGTCGATGAACGTTATCAGGATGCCGCCAGTGCGATCTCCGGTTCTGGGCCTGCCTATGTGGCTCTGTTCGTCGATGCGCTCGCTCGTGCCGGCGTCCGACAGGGCCTCACGCGTCAGATCGCCGAGGAACTCGCCTTGCAGACTATCCGTGGTACCGCCGATCTGATCGAACAGACCGGACAGCACCCTGAACAGATCATAGATGCCGTCTCGAGTCCGGGCGGCACAACCATTGCTGCAATTGAGGCACTTGAAGCCGGAGGCCTGCGTTCAGCAGCGTTCTCGGCAGTGGATGCCGCAGTTAAACGTGCAAAGGAGTTGGGTTCTTGATTTCCAACCTGATTACGAGCGTGATCAACTTCTACGTGTTTCTCGTATTCGCGTATGTGATCATGTCATGGTTCCGCCCGAGCGGATTCCTGTACGATGTCTATGCGATGCTGGCCACCATCTGTGAGCCATACATTGGACTGTTCCGGCGAATCGTGCCCTCTGGCGGCGGTATTGATTTCTCGCCATGGGTTGCGATATTGGTTCTGCAATGGATCGTTGGACCTGTACTCATTAACTTGCTTGCGATTCTCGGACTGTAAGAATCATCAGGAGGGGACCGAACGACATGAAGTTGACTCCGCTGGACATACATCACAAGGAGTTTCGTCACTCGCTGCGAGGTTATAGCGAGGAAGAGGTCGATCAGTTCCTTGACGAGGTCGCCGACGAGTTCGAGCGCCTCTTCAAAGAGAACATAGATCTGAGCGAACGCCTTGAAGCTGCAATCGACAAGGTGCGTTCGTATCAGGACATGGAGAAGACGCTCCACAACACCATGCT
>DFBG01000120.1:16938-19953 GCA_002367305.1 Actinobacteria bacterium UBA3086
GAGGTCAAGGCCAAAGAGATCATTCACAATGCTCTGCAGCAGAAGCAGAAGGTCTCCGCTGAGCTCGTGCGCATCAAGCAGGCCGAGGAAGAGTTCCGTGCTCGATTCAAGTCCATGCTCGAGAGCCATGTGAGTAGTCTGACCGAGATCGGACTACCCGATGACATCACCGTACTCATGGGGGACACCGACGACGGTGTCGTTGGCGATGTCACGGTGGGTGCTCCGGTCGTACCCGCACCCGCACCGACGCCTGCACCAGTGTCTGCCGCCCCAGCTGCACCTGAGCCTGCGGCACAGCCTTCTCCTGTGGAGGAGCCGCCGGCGTCCGGTTTCGTCGAGTCGGTCTCCCTTGGTGAGACAGCCAATCCTGATCTTGGAATCGATGACGAGCCGGTGTTCATCGACCCCAAGGAGTTCCCCAGCTTCGATCAGTTGGGCGAGCGCGAGGACGATCTCGATATCGAGGAGATTGACTAGAGCACGTGTCGTCGGCACGCATAGTGATTCACGTCACCCCCAAGGCGAACCGCGACGAGATCGCGGGTTGGCGAGGGGGTGAGTTGTCCGTGAGGGTCACGGTCGCGCCTGAGGGCGGCAAGGCGAACGCTGCCGTCTGTAAGGTCGTCGCAAAGTCCCTGGGAGTATCAAAGAGCTCCGTCAAGGTGCTGCGTGGAGATACGTCTCGCCACAAGCAGATCGAGATCACCGGCGTCACTCCCGAGTTCGTGCGCAAGACGTTCGGCGAGCCTGACGCGTCTCTCTTCTAGCCCTTCTCATTAGCGGTTCGATACCGTTTCATCCGGTTACATACTCCAGTACTCGCAGGACGACTCGGGGAGGGGACATCATGTTGGAGCAGTACGGTGTTCCTCGGCAGTACAAAGATGGGGAAGTCATTTTCCGTCAGGGGAGATCCGGGCAGGAGATGTATGTCATTCGGCGCGGCAAGGTGCGAATCTTTGGCACGCACGATGGGTCGGAGACGACATTCGCGGTCCTGAGAGAGAAGGACTTCTTTGGAGAGATGTCGCTTCTGACAGGCGAGCCGCGTTCTGCGACCGCCCAGGCTCAAGGCGATGTGTCGGTCAGCGTGATCGATGCGGCAACGTTCGCGCATCTCATCTCAGAGCCTCTGGTGCACGATATTCTGACTCGTATGAGTCATCGTCTGCAGAAGGTCGACAACGAGCTTGAGAAGTTGGGTTCGCAGGACACAATCAGGCGCGAACATCTGGGTCACCTCATGGAACAGCGCCACTGGCTCACCTAGCGCGTTGACCGCACAAACCAACGTGCGATACCATCACCTCCGTCGCACAAGCGGGTTATTGCGACGCGAATAAGGCACTAAAGGCTATGACGGGGACGAGTAGGCGAGCGACGAGCCGTACAAGCGAGCGGGGACAGTGAGAGCCCGCCGGCCGCGCGTTCATCCGAATATCACCCCACGAGCCTCGAACCGAACGGCGAGAGCGTGAGTTCTCGGCTTGTAGGCTTCGACGGGAAGCTCCCGTTACAGAGCGACCGAGTGGCGCGAGTCGATACGATCGTGGCAAGCACGGGTGGTACCGCGGAGCGGATATGCGCGCTTCGTCCCGGCAGTAGCGGAGACGAGCGCGTTTTTTGATGCCCAGATATGGGCACGACTCGCACACAGGAGCGAGCGCGCCGAACGGACATGGGAGAGGCTAGGAACATGGGCGACAAGCCGAACTACAAAGAGACGATGAACCTGCCGCAGACAGAGTTCCCGATGCGCGCGAGTCTTGCGACACGTGAGCCGGAGTGGCTCAAGTTCTGGGATGAGATCGATATCTACGGCAAGTCGCTCGAGGTCAATGAGGGTGGACCGACCTTCATCCTGCACGACGGCCCTCCGTACGCCAACGGCCACATCCACATGGGCACGGCGTTCAACAAGGTGTTCAAGGACCTCATCGTCAAGTACAAGACCATGCGCGGCTACTGGTCTCCCTACGTACCGGGCTGGGACTGCCATGGTCAGCCCATCGAGCACCAGGTAGAGAAGAATCTGGGTTCAAAGGGTATGGCTGAGACGTCCAAGGCCGAACTGCGTGCGCTCTGTCGCGACTACGCCATGAAGTTCGTGGGCGTGCAGGCCGAGGAGTTCAAGCGTCTTGGTGTACGGGGTGACTTCGACAATCCCTATCTCACACTCAACTCCGCTTACGAGGCGGGCAACGTGCGCATCTTCAAGGAGATGTACAACCGCGGCATGATCCACAAGGGCTCCAAGCCCATCCACTGGTGCATGCGCTGCAAGACTGCGCTCGCCGAGGCGGAGATCGAGTACTCAGACGAGGTGTCTGACAGCATCTACGTGAAGTTCTGGTTCACCGAGACACCTGAGGCCTTCGCCGGATCCGCCAAGAAGGTGGGCGTTCTGATCTGGACGACGACCCCTTGGACGCTCCCGGCCAACGTCGCCGTGACGCTCGCGGATCGTGCTGCCTACGTCGGCGTGCGGATCGGCGACGAAGTACTCGTCATGGCGGAGGAGCTTGTGGAGAGCGTTATCGAGACCGCCGGGATCGAATCCTACGAGCTGGTGCTCGGGGCCGACGGCGAGCCGGTTCGCGTGAAGGGTTCCGAGCTCTCAGGGCTCAAGTACCGCCAGCCGATCCACGAGAACGTGGAAGGCGTGGTCATCACTGGCGATCATGTTGAACTATCAACTGGTACTGGTGCGGTGCACACGGCGCCCGGTCATGGTGATGAGGACTACCTCGTCGGCCTCAAGTTCAATCTGCCGTCGCCCATGCCCGTTTTGGACAACGGTGTGTTCGATGATGGAGCAGGTCCGTTCGCAGGCATGCACGTGAACAAGGCGAACCCCGTGATCGTGGATTGGCTCACCGAGCGGGGCGACATGCTCCACGCGGGCAAGACCGATCACTCGTATCCGCACTGCTGGCGCTGCAAGCAGCCGGTGATCTTCCGCGCGACCGAGCAGTGGTTCGTGAACATGGACGATGCCGAGGATGGACGCAC
>DFBG01000120.1:19989-20861 GCA_002367305.1 Actinobacteria bacterium UBA3086
TCGATGGTCACCGATCGTCCCGACTGGTGCATCTCCCGCCAGCGTGCATGGGGTGTTCCCATCCCTACGTTCACTTGCGCTTCGTGTGGCGACACGGTGGTTTCCGACGACATCTTCGACGCGGTCATCCATCTCTTTGAGACAGAGGGTGCCGACGCGTGGTTCACCAAGGAACCGTCCGAATATCTGCCTGCAGGAACGGTCTGCGGCCGCTGCGGTGGGGCGGAGCTCAAGCCTGAGCAGAACATCGTGGACGTCTGGTGGGAATCAGGAGTTTCGCACACGAGTGTGCTCGAGGCGCGCGACGAACTTCGTCGGCCCGCAGAGCTGTATCTCGAGGGCACTGACCAGCATCGTGGCTGGTTCCAGTCGAGTCTGCTCACGAGCGTTGGCGCGTACGATGAGCCGCCGTTCGAGCGCGTACTCACGCACGGCTTCATCGTTGACGGCGATGGCCGCAAGATGTCCAAGTCCGTCGGCAACGTGGTCAGCCCGCACGACATCATCCAGAAGTCGGGAGCGGACATCATCCGTCTCTGGGCCGCCGCCGCTGACTATTCGCAGGACGTTTCGATCTCCGACGATATCCTCGCGCGGACGAGCGACGCCTATCGCCGCATGCGCAACACCTATCGATTCTTGCTGAGCAACCTCTTTGACTACACGCCGGAGATGGCGGTCGACTGGGCGGAGATGCCCGAGATCGACCGCTACGCACTGGTGCGTCTTGCCGATGTGGTCGAGCGCGTCACCAAGTCCTACGACGACTGGAAGTTCCATCAGGTCTATCACACGGTGTTCAACTACTGTGTGACCGATCTGAGCTCGTTCTACCTCGATGTTCTCAAGGATCGTCTCTATTCCGACGAGGT
>DFBG01000120.1:20897-23668 GCA_002367305.1 Actinobacteria bacterium UBA3086
CTCGTGCGCATCATGGCTCCGATCCTCTCGTTCACCACCGAGGAAGTCTGGCAGTTCATGCCCGAGGCGCTTCGCGGCGACGCAGTGAGCGTGCACATAGCTGGCTGGCCGGATGTGGAGGTTCCCGCTGCTGAATCCGGAGAACTCCGCGAGGCGTACGCCACCGTGCTCGAGGTCCGTGAGGCGGTCACCAAGGCGCTCGAGGATGCGCGCAACGCGAAGGTCGTCGGCAAAAGCCAGGAAGCGCACGTGACCATCACGATCCAGGCCGATGTGGCGCATGTTCTTGAGGCGCGTGGCCTGGATGCACTCGCTGAGATGTTCATCGTCGCAAGAGTCACCTTGGATATCCGCAAGGCATGTACCTTGTGCGTGAGCGTGGCTCCGGCTGCGGGCGAGAAGTGTCCGCGCTGCTGGAACTTCCGAGAGATCACGGATGAGGGCGTATGTGCGCGTTGTGCCGGTGTGTTAGCGAGTCAATAGGCGCTCCGGTGGTATAATCACACTGAGCCACAGAACGAGCGCCCGGCACCAGCCGGGCGCTTTCTGATAGCAGTGAGCGGGGTTGATGTCACATGACAGACCGAGTCACGAGTGACATGAGAGCGACCCTTGAGCATGAGCTTGAGAGACTCACGACAGAGGTCGAGGACCTGGATCGTGAGGGATACGAGCAGCTCTCTGATGCCAGCGGTGAGAACAACTACCGGGACCATATGGCGGATCAGGGAACGGCTACGTTCTCTCGTGAACTCGACATGAGTCTTGAAGAGAACCTGAGGGACTCACTGACATCCGTACGCAACGCGCTCGGACGCATGGAAGCAGGCACCTACGGGGTCTGCGAGAAGTGCGGCGCGAGCATAGACACAGGGAGACTGAAAGCAATGCCCACTGCGACCCTCTGCATCACGTGCAAAGAAGCCGAAGAGTACCGCTAGAGGCGCGGCGCCCATTCGCCGCCTACCTGTCCCTCACCATTGCCCTTCTGCTGCTGGATCAGGTCAGCAAGTTTGCCGTCAGGCACTATATGGAGCCGGCGCAGACCATAGAGCTCATAGGTGACTTCTTTCATCTGACGTACGTGCGCAACGTGGGCGCCGCGTTCGGCCTGCTCCCCGGGCAGAAGCTGCTGTTCGCCGGAACCTCGGTGCTGGTCGTCGCGGGAATCCTCATCTACTGGATCATCGTCCGGCCCAAAGACATGCTCTCTGTCTTGTCGCTCGGGCTGGTGACTGCCGGGGCCATCGGTAACCTCATAGATCGGATCATGATCGGTAGAGTGACTGACTTCCTGGACTTCTTTGGAAATCACTTTCCCGTCTTCAACGTGGCTGACAGCGCGGTGATCATCGGCGTGGGAATACTGTTGTTCCGAATCATGTTCTGGCCTGAGGATGCCTCAGATTCGGAGAATGTGGCTCCGCCAGAGGAGCCTGCTGAATCCGAGGAGGTCGCTGCGACCTCGAGCGAGGTGCCCCAGTGAGCGATCGTTTCTTTGAGCATCGTGTCACGGCCGAGGAGAGCGGGGTTCGTCTCGACAAGCTTCTGTCCACGCATGATTTCATGCCATCCCGGTCCGCTGCTGCGCGTCTGATCGACGACGGTTTCGTGCGCGTCGACGGTGATGTCGTCAATAAGAAACATCTGCCGGCGGAGGGTGCGTTCATCACCGTTGAGATGCCAAAACGCGATCACGGTGATCTCGAGCCAGAGCATATACCGCTGGATATCCGCTATGAGGACCAGTACATGATCGTGCTGTCCAAGCAGGCCGATCTCGTGGTGCACCCCGCCCACGGTCATCTGACCGGAACGCTTGTTCACGCTCTGTTGGCTCACAGTCAGGAACTGGGCACTATGCAAGGCGATGACAGGCCCGGCATTGTTCATCGGCTGGACAAGGACACGACCGGCCTCATGATGGCTGCCAAGACCGATCATGCGCAGGCGGCACTTTCCGAGGCGATCAAGATCCGCTCGATCGATCGTCGGTACATCACACTCGTGCACGGCTACATCACTCCCGACACCGGCCTCATCGATGCTCCGATCGCCCGGGATCCTCGACACAGGCTGAGGATGGGAGTGGTGGAGCATCCCAAGTCCAAGCAGGCGGTCACCACGTTCCGCGTCCTGGAGAGGTTCATGGCCGGTCCCCATGACGATGGATACACGTTGGTGGAGTGCAAGCTCTACACGGGGCGTACCCACCAGATCCGTGTGCACATGGCGTACATCAATCATCCGGTCGTGGGCGATCAGCTCTATGGCGCCTGCAAGGTCAAGGCTGACATGGGCCTTGAACGGCAGTTTCTGCATGCGTACCGAATCAAACTCGATCACCCGATCACCGGCAAGGAGATCGCTCTGCTTGACTGGCTGCCCGAGGACCTCGCCACGAGACTGGACTCTCTGGCTGAGTCATCGATGGGCCGTACAGAAGCAGGCGACGAGGTCTTCGCGGAGATCGCTGCGTACTAGGGCGTTCTCAGCGCCGCCTTCGCGTCGAACTCGGTCTCATGGGATACCGCGACCACTCCACCGAGTACGATGATCCGGCCGAATCGGCCATGACTGCTGTCGAGCCATGCCTTGGCGTCCCCTGTGACCTCATCCATCAGGATCACGGGCGATCTCGATACGGACAGGTGAACGCCGGCGGCCAATGCGTCGGGGAAGCTGCGCCCGGTCGCCAAGCCGAGTCCGTCGCCGGTCAGCACGCCTTCATTCCACGCCCAGTCTGCAATCGCGCGCGAGGTGGTGTAGCG
>DFBG01000167.1:0-4978 GCA_002367305.1 Actinobacteria bacterium UBA3086
GTCACTCCCGTGACGAGACGCGAGATCACATCCGCGTAGAATCCGGCAGCCAGATATCCCGTGGGATGCCCATGGGTCACGGAGGCGAACTCCGCGGCATGATCGAACGCACGCTCCGGTGGGTACGCGAGCCCGGCGGGCGCCACTCTCATGATCCCGCCCGCACCCTTGCGGTCGTTGATGGGCTCGAACATGGAACCGATCGTCCCTGAACGCAGCGCCTCAAGGCACGTGGCGCCCGGATAGCGCTGGTGAGCGGGATCATCTTGCGTAGCGACCCAATCGAGATATCGCTCCGCGACACCCTCTCTCGGATCGGCGTGTTTCAGGACAGCCCCCTCGAGCCCCGCTTCACTGCTCTCCTCGGCATCCAGAATGCCTTGGGCAGTCGCGAGCATCATCTGGGTGTCGTCGGTCCAACTGCCCTTGCGGAACGCAGCGTTCTCCGTGTGCCAGTGCTGCATGTCGGTGATGCCGTCGGCGCCATGAGTGGCGAGGATGATGTCGCGCGCGATGAACTCGACGGGCGCACCAAGTGCATCTCCCACGGCATGACCGAGGAGACACCCTTTGAAGCGCGTCAGTACGGGCACGACTACCGCCACCTCCCAATCCCATGGACACCATGAGGATAACGCAGGTCGCACTGCGTGTGTCGGAGCACTCGAAGCAGCTCGGATGCTATTCTTGCCAGAGACGAACAGGAGCCATCACTATGCCCTCGACGTACTACATCACAGGACTCGCACGCCTCACCGAGCGCAAGGTGAGGGCATTCCGCGTCCAACTCATCATCCTGATCGTCATCTACACGGTGAGTATATTCACCGGAGTCTATTTCCAATCCGAGAATCTGCAGCAAGAATCGCTACGTGATCAAGGCGCCTCATACTTTAATCTCATCTATCACACACGTGCATGGAACTCTCAATATGGCGGCACATGGGTCTCCAAATCGCACGGAGCACTGACCAACCCCTATCTCACCGATCTGGGAATCTCCGCGAACACCACCACCGTGGACGGCGACGAACTCACCCTGCGCAACCCAGCTGCAATGACGCGCGAGATATCCGAATTCACCAAAGAGGACAGCGGCGTCACCTTCCACCTCACCGGTGACGAGGCCTCGAACCCTGAGAATCTGCCGGACGAGTGGGAGCTTGAGTCGCTCGTCGCGTTCAAGGACGGAGCGACCTGGAGCGAAACGTTCGACAGGTCGGGGGCTCAGGACGTATATCGCTACATGCAGCCACTCGCGGTGGACGACACATGTACCGAGTGTCACACCCACGAGCGGTACACAGCCGGCGACACCGAAGGCGGCGTCAGCATCTCAATCCCCATCGCCGATGCCGATGCGCAACTACGTCGAACCGGATTCATACTCGCGGGGTTCGCGATCCTGACCCTGATCGCGGGCATCGGCTCGAGCCAGTGGGCCATCGGTCGGCTGTGGCAACAGATCCGCGATGCGAACAGTCGCCTGGAACGCATGGCTATCACCGATGAGCTCACGGGTCTCGCCAACCGTTCTGCCGCCATGCATCATCTGCGCGACGAATACGCTCGTTCACGGCGCAGCGGATCCTCACTGAGCCTGATAGAGCTCGACATCGATCACTTCAAGTCGATCAACGACACGCTGGGCCACGCGGCAGGCGACTCCGTTCTACACGAGCTTGGTGCACTCATGTCCGACACCGTTCGCAACTACGACACACTCGGACGCATCGGCGGCGAGGAGTTCCTGGTGATCGCGCCGGACACGAATGAGAACGACGCGCTCCTGCTTGCCCAACGCATCATCGATCGCGTGCGCTCCGCCACGTTCGATTCGCCGGAGGGCATAGCGCTGCTCGTGACCATCAGCGCGGGAGTCTCAACACTGCGCGATACCGACAACGACTGCGATGAGCTACTCGCGCGTGCCGATGGCGCCCTCTACAGAGCCAAGGACGCAGGCCGCGATCGTGTTGTCGCCGCCGAAACCACCGAATAGCGGACTCATTGTGAATCGCACCGGAGACATGTACCGGATCATCGCAGCGCGCTTTCTGTCCCGCTCGGGCAGCGAGGCGGCGTTCTTTATTGGCGTGTGGGGAAAAGCCGCGTTCGATCTGGGAGCCGGACCGACAGCGCTCGCCGCAATCATGTTCACGATCAGCGTCTCGTCGATCCTGGGCAGTATGGTCGCAGGCGTCATGGTCGACCGCCATGGTCCGCGCAGAGTTCTCATGACCGCCGAAGTCCTGTTCATCCCCGCCGCACTGGCGTTCGCCATGACGCAGACCGTCACACAGGTCGCCATGGTCTCAGGCATCTGGGCGTTCCTGGGTGCACCCGTTGTGACGGCAGGGGCCACGTTCGCGCCGTATCTGGTGGGATCCGACGACGACCTCAAACGCGTCAACTCGTGGATAGAGGGAGCGGGCTCGCTCGCTTTTGCCGTGGGTCCGGCCGTGGGTGCGATCATTGTGAGCCTCTTCCATGTCAACTGGGTATTCGTCATGGACGCGGTGACCTCTGCTATAGCCGCGTTGCTCGTGATCCCCGTACAACTCAAAATGCCGGAACGAGCCCCTGTCGAAGACGGCAAATCGCGACACCCGCTTTCTGAGATGGTCGAGGGCCTGCGCACCGTCTACGGCCTGCGCAACGTGCGCTACTACGTGCTCATGGGCAGCATCGTATGGATGTCGTTCGGTGCGTTCGGTGCGTTGGAGCCATTGTTCTTCCGAGACGTGGTCGGAACCGGCATCGAGGCGGTCGGCTATATGAACTCCCTCTTCGGCCTGGGCTTCATGGTGGGCGCCGCCTCGCTTGCGCGCCTTCCTCGGAAGTACATCACCGCACGTGCGCTCAACGTGTTCATGATCGGCGTGGGAATGGGAACCGTTCTCTACGTCGGATCGGCCGACCTGCGGATCATCGCGGTCGGAGCCTTCGTCTGGGCCTCGGTGATCGGCCTCATGGAGCCACTTCTGCGCACGCTCATACATCGGGATGCACCGCACGCGGTGGTTGGTAGGGTTATGGGTATCGCCGAGGTACATCGTCGCGCCGGCGAGCTGCTGCCTCTGGGGATCGCGCCGGCCCTTGCGGCGGCCTTTGGCGTGCAACGCGTCATGATCGGCGGCGGCATCGTGGCCGCTACGGCAGCCCTCCTCGCCCTACGCGAGGCGGGCGCGATAGACCGCGATCGCGAGGCGTTGCTCGCCACGGGCGTGATCTCCGGCGACCATGAGATCGCCGCACCGCTCGCCGGTGATGAGCCTCTGAATCCCACGCCGTAGCCGACGTGCTATGCGGGCACGAACCCGCCGTCGGCCTGATCCAGAACGCGCGAGTAGAAGAGCACGTTCCCGCCACACGCCGACCCAGCCCCGAAGATCTCGAACCTGCCCCCATAGACACCGTGGACGTCCACCCGTGTGGTCCACCAGGGAATGGCAGTCGTGTCCGCGTCGACCCCTAACGTGCCACTGAGTCCGAAATACGGCCCGGCGACGTTGTAGAACAGACAGTCCAACACGGCACCGACCTCCAGATCAGCCGCGACAGATCCCCCTAGGTCCGGACCGCGCACATCGAAACCGTTCCACGCCCACCGAATGGGACGCCAGCCCAGGCCATAGTCGTAGCGCAGTCCATAGAGTGCCGACGAACGCTGCGTGAAGCCCAGCTCTGCGGAGGCGTCGGCCCGTAGTTCCAGCGTTGCTATGGGACGCGCACAGAAGGTGAGATTCACCGGTACCCATCCCACCCAGAACCAGGTGGAACCGATCTGTACGCCGAGCTCACGCCCCAACCTCTCCTGAACCGCATCGATGATGTCGGCAGACCACTGCGCCTCCATCTCCGCACGCATGTCCAACTTGAGCTCTTCCTGCAGGTACGTGGTGAACGTCACGCTCTGCAATCCACTGACAGAGGTGAGCCCCCACCAGTGGCTCTCGTAGTAGAGATGACCCCACGAGGCGCTGAGCGCGAACGAACCCTCGAGACATGCGGAGCCCTCCACAGTGACCACAGCAGCCGCATCGCAGCCCTCGACGGGCTCGCCTGACCGGGAGAACGAGGACTCGAACGGCACCTCCACCTCCGCGCCCATCGATGCGCTCGGCTCGACCCCGAGAGGCGAACAATCACGCTGCGGCTGAGGTATCGTGCTGCCCGTGATGTCGATGGAGCCCTGCACGATCACGTCGGCCAGTGTCGCCGCGGTCGTCTCGACTGAGACCGAATCGCCGTGGTCCACGACACGCAGCACACGCACGAGATATCCGTCCGGTGCGGACTGGCAGGGGCCCGCCACCAACACGTCGGATGCGACGAGCGAACGCACCTCCGGCGCATGACCGGCGAACCGCATGCGCCTGCGATCCGGAGTGATCGTCTCGAGCGCGCTGCGCGCACCATACCCGAGCATCACCACGTCCGGCGAGAGCCGCGTGCGAGCGGCACCCGCGAGTTCGTGCGCCACGGATTCATTGAGTACTTGAGCGCCGCCCACTACGACGATGGAGTCGATGGATGTGCCGTGTGCGGCGAAGAAACCTCTCGCGCCGACAGACGCGACCTCGCCGTCGGTGAGTATGATCTGTCCGCCCACGGATGCGGCCCATGCACCTGCGCAGAGCGCATCCGGGAACGAATCGCCCACCGCGATCGCGACGCGCTCGTAGCCAACCCCCTGCAGGAACGCGTACTCGGCGATGAGCCGGCCCGTCTCGTAGCGATCGCCGCCTCCGACTCGTGTCGGATCCGGGACAAGAGCCTCAACTGCCGAGGAGATCGCCTGCTCGCCGCCCACCACGAGAGTCGTGCTCGGCTTCAGCTCGTCGATCACCTCTTCCGTGGGTACCGGCAGAACTCCGGGTCGGGCAAGCAGGATGGGATGGGCCGTGGCGCCGGCAAAGGCGGACGCCGAGAGTGCATCTGGGAATCGTTCACCGGACGCCAGCACAGTCCCCGA
>DFBG01000167.1:5057-8224 GCA_002367305.1 Actinobacteria bacterium UBA3086
TCTCGACGTCAGTAGAGATCGCCTGCTCGCCGCCGATGATCACCGCGGACACAGCCCCCAGACGCCGTATCTCCTCCGTTACAACCGAGGGCAGACCGTCGGGCTCGGTGAGCAGCAGCGGAGCGTGGAGTGCCGTTGCGAGCGGCGTGGCCACCAAGGCGTCAGGGAAGTCCCGGCCCGAGGCGAGGACCACGCAGGTGGCGACGTCAGCTCGCATCCCGCTCAATGCGACAGACGTGGCAAAGCGATCGCGCCCCTGCGCCCTCTGGACCGTTGCACCAAAGCTCAACGGTCGCATGAGCGTCTCGGTGTGCGGCTCCCGCTCCCCTGCCGCCACCGGGATCTGGATCAGCGCCAGAGCCACTCCCAGCGCGACCGAAAGTACCCTTGAGACCAAACTCCGTGCGTACATCATGACGCGCCCCCGTCCCGCCGTTATCGGCGTTGCTGTTGGATCAACAGGGGTGCTTGGCAATGGATCTCATGGGAAGTCTGTCACGACAGGCATACTGGAATCCGAACGCGCTCCAACCACAGGAGTCGCGAGATGGGAGTCCTTAAGTCAATCGACTGCTACACGCGCTTGCGCCCAGCCCGATCGCTGCGGATCGCGATGATGAGCGTCGCCACGATGGCGCCGAGGAAGTCCGCGATGAGGTCACCGGTGTTGTTGATATAGTCGCCCACGCCCGTGAGCTCGATGTTGACGACCGCCATGAACTCGACGATCTCCCAGAACGCACCTGCTCCCAGAGCGAACACGGGAAGCATCCACATGAGACCCGGCTTGAGTTCCACGTCGGCCATTTGAAGCGAACGCCACGTGAAGAACACGAGCACCATGCACGAGTATGCGTGCACGATCTTGTCGAACCGTATGCCCCAGAAGATGTGGCTGTAGAGTCGCAGTCCTTCGGCACCGTAGTAGATGAGACCGCCGGCGAAGTGTGCGAACAGGCCCATCTCTACTGCGACGAGTAGCCCGGCCGAATAGTCGAACCGGCGCAACCAGCGCCACAAGATCACAAGCAGCACGGCCATGACGATCATGTAGTAGGCGAACTCGGCATCCTGAATCCAGCGAACCGTCATGAGCATCGCAAGGTTGATGGTTATGAACCAATCGAGCGACCGCATCTGAACGGCAGATGCTCGGGCCCGGAGCGAGACGTTCGTTGCTTGGATTCGTTCTGCGAGTGTTGTCGGCTCAGCCATGCGTGACCCCGGATCCAGTTGGGAGAAGAGTACAAGGTGCGGGCACTAGCGTACCTCAGTGGGGAGGAATATGATGCCCCATCCGGTGCCCGTGTGTGTACTGATGACCGAACCAGTCTCGTAGATGTACATCTCGAGCGCCTCGTAACGTTCCTTGAGCGTGTCGCTAAGCCGCTCGGCACGCGGAAGCGTCATCGCCTGGCCGATGGCGAAGATGCCCGACTTGGACTCGCCCATCTGCTCATCGACCCACGCGAGCGTCTGGGCGATCGCCCGCCTCTCGCCTCGCGCACGATGCACGGGGACGAACGCACCATCGGAGCCCACCGTGAAGGTCACTTTGAGGTCCAGCATGGAGCCCAGGAAGGACGACACGCGTCCAATCCGGCCACCCTTGGCCAGATTGGTGAGAGAATCGACGCCCACGATGATCTTGACCCGGTCACGCGTGCGAGCCAGACGATCCAGTGCAGCAGAGACGGTCATCCCCTCTTTGGCGGCCTTGGCTGCATCGAGAACCTGCAGCCCACAGCCCCAGGAGAGGTTGAGAGAGTCAAAGACGTGTACGCGACCGGAGAACTTCTCTGCAGCTTTGCGCGCCGACTCAATGGTGCCCGAGAGTCGAGATGAGATGTGCACCGAGATGACCTCGTCGGCGGTCTCGAGTGCCTTCTCATACGCCTCAACGAAGACGCCGATGGGAGGAAGGGATGTCGTGGGAAGCTCAGGTGACGCGTCCATCAAGGCGAAGAACTCCGCCTGCGTGAGATCGCCGTCAGTGTACGTGTCTTTGCCAAAGTTGACGGTGAGCGGGACAACCGTGACGCCGCTGCTCGCGACGATATCCGGTCCCAGATCAGAGGAGCTGTCGGTGACCACGGCGAACGATGGGTCGAACGATGTCTCAATCGGCATGCTGACCTCCAAGGGGATTTCACAGGACTCACCAATGGTACCACCGACGAGGCAGCGCGGGGCACTCTAAAGCGGCAGAAGCGAAACGCCCCAGACCGTGCCGGTGTGCGTCGCGATGACGGTACCGGCCTCGTAGATGTGCATCTCCTTGACGTCATAGCGTGACTCCAACTGCTCAGCAATACGCTCCGCACGCGGGAGACTCATAGCGTGACCTACCGCGAAGATCGCCGACGAATGACCCTGCATCTGCTCGTCGACCCACGTGAGCGTATCGGCGATGGCCGCTTTCTCACCGCGGCTTCGATGAACGGGGGCGAACGCACCGTCCTCATCGACCGTGAACGTCACCTTGAGATTGAGCAGCGAGCCCATGAACGCGGAGACCTTGCCAATGCGTCCCCCGCGAGAGAGATTGTCGAGAGAATCGACGCCCACGATCATCTTGGAGCGCGTGCGCGTTGACTCGAGTCGCTCGAGCGCCTGTGCCGCCGTCAGTCCCTCATCGGCGGCCGCAACGGCGTCGAACACCTGCAGCGCACAGCCCCATGAGAGATTGCGCGAGTCAAAGACATGCACGCGCCCGTCGAACTCGCTGGCGGCCTGGGTCGCGGATCCCATCGTGCCGGAGAGTGCCGAGGAGATGTGAATCGAGATGACCTCGTCGGCGGTTTCGAGCGCAGCGGTGTAGGCCTCGTTGAACGCACCGACTGAAGGTTGCGAGGTTGTGGGCAGTGTAGGCGCCTTGCCCATACGATCAAAGAACTCCGGCTGCGTGATCGTGCCGTCCAGGAACGACTCCTCACCGAAACTCACGAGCAGCGGCACGATCGTGATCCCTCGCTGGGCAGCAAGTGCCGGATCGATGTCGGAAGTGCTGTCAGTGACGACCGCGAATGAACGCGCGGAAGAAGGATCGAACGACATGTGATGTTCCCCCGTTTCGTAGTGTACGAGCAGGGACAATCGTACCACCTGCACTGTTTTGATACCCACTCCGTGACCGAATACAGCTACACTATGCGCATGTCCAAGAC
>DFBG01000167.1:8309-8822 GCA_002367305.1 Actinobacteria bacterium UBA3086
CCCGAGCCCTCCGAGACGACGCGCGCCGTGGTCACCCGTCATACGGACGGCGACACCGCGTGGTTTCAGCTGGACGGGGGCGCCGAGGAGAAAGTGCGCTTCATAGGCATCGACACACCCGAGTCGACCAACGAGCACGAACCCTACGGCGAGGAAGCCTCCGCGTACACTTCCCGCGCGCTGCCGATAGGATCCGTGGTGTGGCTAGAGACCGACGCGGAGATACGCGACCGGTACGATCGGCTACTGGCATACGTGTGGCTAAAAGAGCCCGACACGCGAAGTGATGCTGAGATCCGCGAACGCATGCTCAATGCGCAACTGGTGCTGGACGGCTTCGCGCAGACGGCGACATACCCGCCCAACGTGCGCTACGTGGACGACTTCGCCCGCTACCAGACCGAAGCGCGCGACGCGAACCGCGGACTGTGGGCGCCGTAGTCGGAAGCCGCGAGACTAGCCGCCCAGATAGGCGCGCTTGAGCTCCTCGTTCTCCATGAGATCCTTGGCGGC
>DFBG01000167.1:8833-15097 GCA_002367305.1 Actinobacteria bacterium UBA3086
GCCGCATTGGCGTTCTGCTCCACCACGAACACCGAGACGCCCTGCTTGTTGATGAGCGCGATGGTGTCGAACGACTGGTCAACGAGCGCCGGCGAGAGACCCATGGACGGCTCGTCCATGATGATGAGTTTGGGGCTGCTCATGAGCGCACGGCCGAATGCGACCATCTGCTGCTCACCGCCGGACAAGGTTCCCGCGCGCTGACTGCGTCGCTCGTACACGCGAGGATATACCTCGTACACGCGCTCAAGGTCCGCGGCGATACCCTCGGTGTCCCTGCGGGTATATGCGCCCATCTCCAAGTTCTCCAGCACCGTGAGGTGCGGGAACAGGCGGCGGTTCTCCGGAACGGTCGCGATGCCCATCTTGATGCGCTCGGACGTGCGCGCGTTCGAAATGACCTTGCCCTCGAACAGCACGTCGCCGGTTGTCGGCTTCACGATGCCCAGGATCGTCTTCATCGTGGTGGATTTGCCTGAGGCATTTCCACCCAGAAGACAAACGATCTCGCCGGGGTAGATCTTATAGTTCACATCTTTGAGTACAGGGATGCGTCCGTAGAACGTATTGACGTCTCTGAACTCAAGAAGCGGTGTCCGCGCCTCTTCTGCCAAGGTAAGCCTCCACTACGGCTGGGTCGTTTGCCACATCTTGAGGCAGGCCTTCCGCGAGCTTCACGCCATGGTCCATGGCGATCACCCGATCCGACGCCCCCATGATGACCTTCATATCGTGCTCGATCATGAGAATAGTGTGTCCTGCATCGCGCAGATCACGAATCTGCTGCATGACCTCCAGGCTCTCCATGGGATTCATGCCCGCGACGGGCTCATCCAGCAGCAGCAGCGTGGGCTCACCGGCCAGTGCGCGGGCGATCTCTAGCCTGCGGCGGTTGGCATAGGAAAGCGAAGACGCCGTCTGATCGTGGCGGCTCTCCGGGAAACGCCCCGGGAACTGCTTCAGGATCGCGCGAGCCTTGTCCATGGACTCCTGCTCCTCGCGACGCATGCGCGGCGTGTGCAGCAGGCAGTCGAGCACACTCGCCTTGGTGTGGCCGTGCATGCCGACGAGCACGTTCTCCATGATGCTCATGTTGTTGAACAGACGAAGCATCTGGAATGTGCGCGAGATGCCGCGTGCATAGACCTGATCGGGTCGCAGTCCGGCGATGGACTCACCCTTGAGCATGACGTCGCCCGAATCGGGCTCGTAGACGCCGCTGATGAGATTGAATGTGGTCGTCTTGCCGCTCCCGTTGGGGCCGATGAGTGAAACGATCTCACCAGCGTGTATCTGGAAGGACAGGTCGTTCACGGCCTTGAGCCCACCAAAGGTCTTAGTGGCGCTCTGAACGTCCAGTACTACATCGGACATGATCACGCCTCCAAATCCTGTGTGCCCTCTTCGACATCGAAGAGGTGCTGGCGGGTATTGGCCTGCTCACGCGGGTCTTCTGTATGGCTCTGTCGACGCCAGAGCTTGTTGGGTAACAGGCCCTCGGGTCTGAAGATGACCATGAGCACGATGGCGATGCCGAAGATCAGCATTCGGTAACGGTCAAAGTCCTGCTGGAGCGCAGTCTGAAAGCCCGGCAGGAAGTCTTGACCGACCGCGTTGGGAAGCCACTTGGTGAACGTCTGGCGAATGAGCTCCGGCGTGGTATCGAGTACCACGGCACCCATGATGGCGCCCGGAATGCTGCCCATGCCGCCCAGCACGACCATGCACACCACAATCGTGGACTGCATGAACAGGAAGTAGGTGGGGTTGATGAACTGCTGGTAGTACGCGAAGATCGCGCCCGCCAGTCCTGCGACACCCGAGCTCAGCACCACGGCGAGCAGCTTGGCCTGCATGGGACGCACGCCTGAGTGATGCGAGGCGATCTCATCCTCCCGCAACGCGTTCCAGGCTCGACCGATACGCGAGGCCTTGAGGTTGTTGAGCAGCCACACGACCACGATCACCGCGGCAAGGAGCAGATAGAAGAACTCCCCCGGTTTGTCCACGACCCAGCCGAAGAGGTTGGGTGGATAGATGCCGGGTATGCCGCCGGGACCGTTGGTGACCGGCTCCCAGTTGTTGAACGTCATACGCGTGATCTCACCGAATGCCAGCGTGACGATCGCGAGGTAGTCCCCGCGCAATCGCAACGTGGGCATACCTATGAGGAACCCGAAGAGCATGGAGAGGAACATCGCAAGCGCGATGATCACCCAGAAGTTCCAGTGATAACCCAGGCGCGGCGAGGAGAGGATCGCGGTGGTGTACGCACCCACAGCGAAGAACGCCACGTATCCCAGGTGTAGAAGCCCTGTCTCTCCGAGGACCAAGTTAAGGCCGACGGCGAGCAGGACATAGACGAGCGTTCTCGTTCCCAGACGCAGCCAGAGTGTTTCGATGATGCCGTACTGCTCCAGCAGCGGGAATATCAGTGCAAGGGCGAGAGCCGTCACGATGAACGTCCATCGCGGTGCCCGCCTGAACATGTTTCCTATGCGCTCACGTACGGCCATCACTACACCTTCTCCTGAATGTTGTCTCCCAGAATTCCAGACGGGCGGAACATCAGGATGGCCATCAGTACGCCGAACGAAATCACGTGCTGCCACTTAGAGGCAAACTGCACCTCACTGTTCATGAAGAACACGATCGCGAATGCCGCGAGCATGATGTTGCCCGCCATGAGCCTCATCGCGTGTTTTGCCGAGAGATGCACCAGCGCATCGGTACGCTCCGAGAGCAGCGTCTTCACCGCCACCACCGGAGTGAACTGGTACTGACGGCGCACCAGGCGCTCGTACTCCGGCGTGCGGAACTCGTCGGCGATGTGCCCAACTCGCTGTCCGGGAGCCCGCACGACCTGGATATACAGACCGATGACAAGACCGAACACGAACAGCCAAGCCAACAGGCCCAGCGAGAGACCCACGCCCCAGTTCTCGGCCAGGCCCAGAATGAGCGAGCCGACCACGGCGCCGTAGATGTTGCCAATGCCACCCAGGACCGCAGCGGTGAACGCCTTGAGTCCATAGAGGAAGCCGGTGTCGTACTGGAGCGAGCCGTAGTACATGGCCACGAGAAATCCACCAATGGATGCCAGCGCGGAGCCCACGATGAACGTGAACGAAATGGTGAGGTTGGTCTCGATGCCCATCATCTCGGCGGCTTCCATGTCCTGAGAGGTTGCCCGCATCGCCTTGCCCATGCGGGTGCCCTTCACGATCCAAGCGAGAATCCCCATGAGGAGCAGCGAGGTGCCGATGATGATGATCTGCAGGTAGCGGATACGCACGCCCATGACCTCAACGAACCCGGTGGGCACGATCGCGGTGGGCATGATGACCGGCTCCGGCCCAAAGATGATCACGAGCAGGTTCTGCAGCACGATAGACATACCAATGGCCGAGAGAAGCGCGGTGATGCGCGACTGTTTTCGCAGCGGCCTATAGGCGATGCGCTCGATCAGCCAGCCCAGGAACGAGGTGAGCACGATTGAGATGATGAGGGCCAGAGCGAAGTAGCCGATCTTGGCCATGAGCGGCGTGGATGCGTCAACGCCTGAGTAGATGAGGGTTGTCGCGGCAATGTACCCGCCCACCGTGAAAACCTCGCCATGTGCGAAGTTTATGAGCTGGAGCACACCGTAGACCATGGTGTATCCCAACGCGATGAGCGCATAGATCATACCGACGGTGAGACCTGAGACCGTCAGGCCCAAAACGTGTTCGAAAGTCATCCTTCACTTCCCGTTCGTGCCACTCTGATATGGCGGTGCGATTTCGCAGTTCGCCGAGTGTGCATCAAGCACTCTACCAGAGTGAGACGACACACCGCGACATACAACCTTGAACGCACGCAGAGGCCGGGCATGATGCCCGACCCCCGCGATACTTGCTACCACGAGTTCATCTCTAGTTCATGAACTCCCAGACGCCACTCTTGTACTCAAAGCGCGGAATGAGCTCAGTTCCGCCGCCACCGGGGACAGCAACGTCACCCATGGAGTCGAAGGTGAGTGCACCCTGCACGCCGTCGTAGTTGATCTCCGAAAGGGAGGAAATGATATCCGCACCATCGGTCGAGCCTGCGAGCTCCATGGCTGCAACAACCGCGCCCAGAGCGTCGTAGTTGTTCTCGGCGTAGGGACCGGCGTCCTTGCCCGTTGCCTCCATGAAGGCATCAGCGAAGGCGGTGTAGCCAGGCATGTTCTCCTGAGCGAAGCCACCAAACGTAGACAGTGTGCCCTCTACGTTCGCGGCGCCACCAGCCTCGTCGCCAATATCGTTGGACTTGATACCGTCGCCACCCATGAACTGGGCCTCGACACCAGCCTCAGTGAGCTGCTTGAAGAGCAGGCCCGCCTCACGGTGATAGCCCGTGAAGATGACTGCGTCGGGAGCAAAAGCCTTGATGTTGTTGACCTGTGCGGAGAAGTCGACATCACCCTCCTGGCCTTCCTGACGCAGCACCTCGGCGCCACCAGCCTCGAGGGCCTTGATGACCTCGTCGCCCAGTGCCACGGAGTAGTCGCCGCGATCGTCCATAACGACAACCTTCTCAGAGCCCAGTTCAATGGCCCACTCGCCGATGGCCTGGCCCTGCAGGTCGTCACGCAGGCACGTGCGGAAGAAATTCTCAAAGCCAAGCTCGGTCAGGTCCGGCCTGGTGGCTGAACCGGAGACCAGCGGGATGCCTGCAGTCTGATAGATGGGTGCTGCTGCGTTGGTGTTGCCCGAGGTGAGGGCACCAATGACTGCAACTACGCCTTCATCGACCAGCTGCTGTGCGACGACGGGAGACTCAGCAGGCTCGCCCTTGTCGTCCTTGATGATCAGCTCGATCTCATAGGTGACGCCATCGATCTCAAAGCCGGAGAAGTCCTCGGCTGCGAGCTTCAGGCCCTCTGCCGCGGCGAAACCGTAATCGGCCAGGCCACCCGTCAGTGACGTGTGTACACCGATCTTGATGGTCTCCATGGTGCTCTCGGTGCCTGTGGAGTCGGTCTCCTCGGAATCGGCGTCGTCGTCTCCGCAGCCAACCAGCCCAAACATGCTGATGGCCAAGGAGAGAGCGAGCACGAGCGCGAGGATCTTACGTGTATTCCCCTGCCACATACGCGTATCACCTGTCCTATGCTTCGGTTTGCAATCCAATAAGGTGGAATTCTACCTTATTTCATGCACGGAAAGCCATCAAAAGGGTTCCGAATGACCGTGAACGGCTGAATATCAGCGGCGAATGGCGATAAGCTTGGACAGACGCGCCATCGCCGCCTGTGCGACACCGTTGCTGAACATACCCTGGATATGTCCATCGCAGAATCGCTCACCGCGCACGATCGTGGTCAGAACCTTTCGAATGGTGAGCAGATCCGCAGATGCGAGCGAATCCGGTTCCGCGCTGAACGCGTGCATCCGATCGAACCAACCATCCTCACCATACGAAGTGATGATGTTTCGCTCGTAGAGCGCCTGTTCCCACTGGGAGATCAGGTTGGATGTCTGGAACCAAGGCACCTGAGGATAGCCCTCACGCGCCGACGCCCCGCCCGCCCAATGACCGAGGTCCATATCTGAACCACACAACGCCTCCGTGAATGCGGCGACCGCCTCAAGGTCTGCGAGCGAGGGCTCGGGGAACGAATCCCCCCTCCTGCCTCCGTCACCCTCCGCCCTCATCAGTCCCACGACCCGCACATCTCGATCCACATGCCCGGCTTTCCGCATACCGGACAGATCGCCTTCTTGCGATTCCATGCCTCATGCGTACGCGAGCGACATCCACTCTCGGGACATGGCCCCACGGGCATAGGCGCATCCAAGTCCTTGATGCGCAGAGCCCACTGAAATCCACCTTGATCCAGCGGAACCGTGTCCACCAGCTGCTTAGTGGTAGTGCACACCGCCGTGACCACGAGTTCTCCGGCCATACCGACATCTCCGCCGACACCCAAGAGCCCGTGCTCCACGTACCCGCAGGACGGACACTCCACTGTGTTCATAGCCCCCATACGGATGAACCCCCTCTCCATATAACTCATGGTAGAGAGGGGGTCTGACATTCAATACGGAACTGCCGCGCGGTGATTAACAGCTACGCGCCCGCAGCGATCTCGCCCAGGAACGCCTCGGCGTACTTCTTGAGTTTGGCCTTGCCCACGCCGTGGCACGCCAGGAACTCGTCGGGCGTCTCCGGCTTGCGGGCCGCCATGTCCATGAGCGAGCGGTCCGCGAACACCACGTACGCCGGCACGCGCTGCTC
>DFBG01000093.1:0-11119 GCA_002367305.1 Actinobacteria bacterium UBA3086
TGGGAACTACAACTAGCTCCCCGAAGCGGACTGGGCCTCAGTAGATGGGGCGGCGGCGAGCTGCTTTGAACTGAGTCCAGACCCGGCGCTTCCGTGTCTCGTCGGCGAGCGAGGCCTCAAGCCCATCGACGGCGACGAACGACCGTCCCCGTACCTCGCTCGACCGCCCAAAATGAGGCTTCGGGACTCCGAGTGCCACGCCGACCTCGGCTGCAGCATCAGCATCGAGCGTCACAACCAGCTCGGGATCGACCGCCTCGATGATCCCCGTGATCCGAGCGGCCCTCTCATCTGGCAGTTGGTCGGCGCACACCGGAGCCACGGCAAAGAACACCCGATCGCGATCCCAGCCCAGACGCTCGAGCGCGGCTTCGACAGCCGCACCGTCCGACCCGCCCACGGCACTCCCGCCTGAACTCTCAGTCGGCCCGAGTTGGCCCTTGAACACCACGGTCTGCGCGTCTAACGGACCGCGCGACGGCACCTGCCCGCACAAAGGGGCCAGCCTCTCCGCAGATGTGAGTTCGATTCGAGACTTGTGCGCGAAAGCTGCGCCCATGGACACAGCCGACCCATATGCCGTATCGCCGCTCATCTGTGGTTGCTCACCCGTTCTGGCTGAACCATGTCCACGTCTCAGCAAGACCCCTGTCGACCGGGATACGCGCATCCCAAGCGAACACATCCAGCGCCTTCTGGGCATCCAGCGCGCTCCGATCGACATCCCCGTCGCGCGGTGCGGCATACACGAACGAGTCCGAGAAGCCACTCGCCTCGCGAAGATTCGCGGCTACTTCATCGACCGTGGTCTCGCGACTGGTGGCCACGTTGTACGCAGGGCCTGATCCGCCCCCATCGCGCAAGCTTCGCCCAGTTCGCAAGGCAGCGGTGATCGCACCCACGATGTCTCCCACGAAGATGAAATCACGCGTCTGCGATCCGTCTCCGTAGATGGTCGGAGCATCACCCGCAGCGAGTTTGGCGCAGAAGATGGCGATCACGCCGCCCTCTCCCCTCCAGTCCTGCAGCGGACCGTACACGTTCGAGAACCTGAAACTCGCGAAGTCCACGCTTGTCGACGCAAGCTCCTGGGCCATGAGGCTCTCGGCCGCGAGCTTTGAGCGACCATACGGGTTCATAGGCTCTTTGTGGGCATCCTCAGGAAGAGGCACCTCCACCGGCTCGCCATACACCGCCGCCGATGAAGCCGATATCACCCGCGAGACCCCCGCTTTCGCTGCTGCGGCCGCGACCCTGCGCGTGCCCTCGGCGTTCACATCCCAGTCCCGCTGGGGATCCTTGATCGACTCACCCACACTGGCTTGCGCCGCAAGGTGGACGATCGCATCAGGAGCGAACTCAGCCACAGCCGAATCCAGATCCGAATCCAGGATGTCCATGATCCGCAACCACGCGTCCGGATGAACGTTCTTCCGATGACCCGTGGAGAGGTCGTCGATGATGCCGACCTCATGCTGTTTGATCAGCGCGTTCACCAGATTCGTTCCGATGAAACCCGCACCGCCGGTCACCAATACACGCATGTGTATGACCTCATTCGCTCGAAGACGGGCGTTCCGATTCCTCTAGTTGTCGAACCTCAGCGAGATCCGACCACACGATCAAGCGATATCTCGCACTATACGGAGGATCACACGCCGTCAACGTCAGCCGCGGCTCCTCAGTGCTCTCAACAACATCCACACGGTCGGGTGTGACCTGGAATGATTCCGTGACGACGTATTCGTACAGCCGATATGGTGAATAGAAGTCAATGGTATCACCCGGTTGCAGTTCATTGAGCCGCAGGAATGGCGCTCCGTACGTGGTTCGATGCCCCGATATCCCCACATTGCCCGTTGGGGCGGGAAGATCCGTGTAGTCGATCCAAGAGGGACCTTTCTTGAGGTTCGCCGGATCATGCCCCTTGATGATGACGACATCGAGTTCCATACGCTCGATGATCAGCCGACCGAACACACCGCCATTCTCAAGCGCCTTCCAGTAGGCAAGATCCTCGCCGGCCCAAGTGTCCCAAACGGTCCAGGTCTCCTCAACGGAGGGCATCTCCTCAATGAAGTCCAGAGGATCTTCTGCGGAGATAGATCCAAGCCCATCGAGGTCATCTCTGAGTGCTTGTTGTTCTATTGCGGTGACCGCATTTGTGAGCCAGTAATAGGCCAGAAGACCGAGTGCCATCCCCAAAAGCACGTTCCCAACCGCACGCACGCCCAGCCTGAACCCGCCGATTCCTTCTGATTCTGGGGCTTTGACCTGCATCTATGCCGTCTCCGATCGAGCTTGGTTGAATCTGACACTTTCGTGAACTACGTCACAGAAAAACTGTGACGAATATTACAGATTCCCTATCAACCTCTCACGCGCTCGTGCCGATACAAACAGTGTAAGCGAAATTGACAACAGCACATCGCACAAGCTCCCCGCCAAAGGCACAGCCCACCGAAAGGTGCGCTTCGCAAAGTCACGGGTCTAACGGAGGCACAAACCTCCCACGACAGCCGGACTGCCGGGTTCGAGCCGGAAACACCGGCCCGCTCCATCCCGGATCTGCACTAAGGGAGGAGATGGGTCGATGTGCCGGGTTCGAACCAGGGGTGCTTTTTTAATGAAGTTCGTCACTCGCTCAACCAGGATTCGCCTAATCACAATGGCCATCGCTGCCGCACTCGTCGCAAGCGCTGCACCCGCCATGGCTGCCGTCATCAACGACTCTTCCACCGATACGATCGTCGCGAAGTTCGCTTCGAACCTCGATCCCAGGCCGGCTCCGTTCGTGAAGATCACCAAGGTCTACGCTCCTCTCCCTGATCAGACCGCTCCCCTGACCACCGCAGTATCTGCCGCAGCCGAGAAAGCTCCGGCCGCGCAGGTCGCCTCGCTCATAGAGGCCAACGTGATGGTGCAGGCTCCTCTCCCCGTGGCACAGGCTCCAGCCAAGCCGCAAACGACCTCTTCGAGCACGGCGGCAACTCGCCCCTCGACCACCACGACCGGCGACGAGACCGCACAGGTTCGCGCAATACTGGCTGGCCTCATCGCGCAGCACCCGATCCTGCAAGGCGTCACCGTTTCCATGGGCGACACCCCCAACGGACACCAAGCAGTCGCGTATTACCAGTCCGGTCGAATCATCGTGAACCCGAATCACACCGCGAGCCTCAGCCGCATCATGAACCACGAGGTCTGGCACATCATCGACTGGCGCGACAACGGCGTCATCGACTGGGGCGAGAACGTTCCTCCCGCGTAGACACCCAGCGGATTCTCCTCTACATCAAAGGAACCCCAGCGCACGCGCCGGGGTTCCTTGTCGTTCCAGACCCTCACGAGGTCAGAGTCGGCCTCGTGTCACGTCACCGCTATGCGGCCTTCCTCCCAAACCTGCGAAGGGTGGCACCTGCAATCGCAACGGCAAAGGCACCGAAGAACAGCAGTGCAGCATCTCCACCGGTGAACGGCAGATATTTCTCGCCAACCGACACGCTATAGCGAGCGGTGTTGTTCGTGGTGTCAGGATCATCAGGGTGCGAGATCGTGACCACGTTGTTCACCGCGGTGGTTCCCGTCGGCACGGTGCTCGCGATGCGAAGCGAATAGCTTGCACTGAGCGAGGCACCTGGAGCGAGCGGACCTGCAAGATTCCATGTGATCATGGAACCATCGTCGGTACCGCCGCCGGCATTGACGACTGTTGCATACCGCTCGTCGTAGTTATCGACGATGGTGAAGTCGGTCGCAGCCCCCTCGCCCACGTTGGTGAACGTGATGGTATACGTCACCAACGCACCCGGACCAGCCGTGCTCCTGTCCGCAGTCTTTGTGATCGCAAGGTCCGGGACAGTGAACGGCGCGAATGCAACCGTCAGCTCGTCGCTGTCGGTAACCTCATGCCCATATTCATCCTCACCGGTCACAGTTCCGATGTTCGTGGTGGTCTCGCTGAGCACGGCAACTGCCTCAAAGCTCACTGAACCACCGACGGGCAACGTGGCGAACGTGCCGATCGGACCCAGCTGGTCATCTACAACGACGAGATCAAAGAGTGCGACATCGCCGGTGTTCTCAACGACATACGTGTAGACCACGGAGCCGTCAGTATCGATCACATGCGACTTCACGATACTTACATCCGGATTCACGATGTCGATGATCGCAGTATCCTGTGCGCTGACTGAGCCGACAGGAAGCTCGATCTCGACTTCATCGTCTGGCTCTCCAACGTAGAGCCGATACCAGCCCACGACCTCTGCGATATTGGTCGTGTCGATATCTGCCTCGACGCTCATGGCAAGGTTCCAGGTCTCCCCGGGATCCAAGCTATCGATCGATCCGATCATGCCCAGGACGTCATCCTCGACTACAAGATCGTAGAGCGTTACGTCGCCGGTGTTCTCTACCACGTACGTGTAGATCAGGTCTTCACCAGCGAGCGCCACCAGAGGATCCACCGTCTTGGTGATCATGATCGATGGATTGATGACGGTCAGCGTGTGATCGTCGGCATCCTCGACGCCAACCTCCCACTTGTCCATGCCCATCGCGGTTGCAATGTTTGTCATGGTCGTGGTGGCCTCGTAGGACACTGTGAACGTCACAGCCGCGCTCGGATCTAGTTCAGGGATATCTCCGATGTGACCAAGTTTGTCGTCATCGATGGCAATATCGTAGAGCGGCGTATCCCCCGTGTTCTCCACCCAGAAATCAATGTCGACCGTAGTGCCAGCCACAACAACG
Source organism: Actinobacteria bacterium UBA3086 (assembly GCA_002367305.1). Lineage (GTDB taxonomy): Bacteria > Actinomycetota > Coriobacteriia > Anaerosomatales > UBA3086 > UBA3086. The sequence continues at coordinate 4,756 of DFBG01000093.1, forward strand.
CTCGGGCCAGACTTATCGATCATCACCGCAGGATTGATGATGTCGAGGGACGCAACGTCCTCGTCCGACACCTCAACCTCACGCGGATCCAGACCGGTCGCCTTTATCTCATTCACCAGAGGATCCGGATCCACCGACGTGACGGTGTAGGGGAATTCCTTGGAGAACGACTCCTCTGGCATCAGGTCATGCGGCGGGCTGTCGCCGAACATGTTGTCACTGGCAACGACGTTGTAGAGCATGGTATTGCCGGTATTTGTGACCTCGATCCTCCAAGTCACATCATCACCGACGTGCGCCTCTGTAGGCATCACGGTCTTGACGACTGAGATATCCGGCGCAGTACCCGTGTTGCCTAGCAACAGACCCATGACCCGCATCTCGTTCCCGATCTTGAAGGCGTCGGGCGCGAGGGTCTGCATCCAACCCTCCTGCATGACCTCCTCGACCATGTATTCGCCGGGAAGCAGACCATAGAAGCAGTACCGACCCTCGTCGTCTGTCATGGTGCGGGCATAGGGAACGTACGTGCCGTCACCGTCCCAGCGCAACAGGTGAATCCCCCAATTCGGGAGTCCTACCTCGCGCTCGTCCTTCTCTCCATCATGGTCAAGATCGTTGAACTTCATGCCGCACGCGGCGTTGCGATAGTCGAACGTGTTGACCATGTCTCGATAGAGTGTTTCTCGAATCGTTTCCATGCCCAGTGGAATCATCTGTCCATGCCACTCGGCCCACCATTCCACTGAAGCGATCTGCGTCATGTGCGGCAGCATCTTGTGGGTTGTATAGGGGCCGGTCCCCATCAAGGGCAGCACCTCGCTCCTACCGCTGCGCAGAACGTACCGAACGTAGTATTCAACGCCCGGGGCAGTCCCGTTAACGTTCAGAACGAAGTCTTTGCGAACGTGAGTAGGGTGGTTGCCGACCCGCACATGGGTAGCCTTGTCCCAACTGTGATGCACATCGACAGGCAGGCACGTTTCACTGGCCCACCCTTCCTTCAGACGCTCGGTCACGCGGTAATGACCCTTGGGCTGTAGCCCAAAATCAGCCACGCCCCGGACGTCGCTAACAGCCGATGTGACCATGACCCAGCCGTCGCGGACCTTCCGCTCGAGGCCGAAACTCCAGCCCTCAAGCGGCTCCTCGCCGTCGTCCCACTTTCCGTTTGCATTTGCGTCGTAATACTTGTGCACGAGAATCGGAGCCGGCGCACACTTCAGCGTGACCTCCTCGTCCTCCGGAATAGGCACTGGTGCCTCATCCGGTACTGCAGGTGGCTCCTCTGCGGGTGGTTCATCTGCAGGTGGCTCGTCTGCAGGTGGCTCCTCCTCGGCAGGTACAACGGGCTCCACAGGAATCGGCTGCTCATCGACAGGAGGTTCAATAGCCTCCTGAACAGGAACGAGCACCGCATCTGCGTCACCCTTCACTTCTTCGGTCAGAACCGGCTCAGCCGCGGGGCCGTCCTTGGACCCCGTGATGGCATACGCCGGCACGACCATGGTCGCAAGAAAGACCATTGCGATGACGCTTAATATGATTCTGCGCCATCCGGGCCTCCTCGCCATGACCCGTGACATGCATATCATCCCCTCACTGTCCGCTCGTATATGTGTGCTGCGGGCATGACGGTCGCGAACCGCCTGCAAACATATGACGTTGCGCCGACTGCGCGCAGCTATCCGCATCGCCGTGCGATGCGAGTTCCGGGCTCCTCGCCCGAAAACAAATAGGGAGGTCGCGTTGAGCCGACCTCCCTACCTGATCTATTCGATATAACGTTCTACCTGAATCTACCGCCTCCTATGCGGTGCGCCCCAGAATCGAGAGCCTACGGAACATGATACCCAGCAACCCCAAACCGAATCCGGTCAGGAGAAGCAGTCCGAGTTGCCCACCGGTGAACGGGAGGTACCGCTCGGCAACGGTGACGCGCCACGTATCGCGATCGTTCTCTGGGTTCTCGTCTGTTGGCTCGATGACTANNGCCACATTGTCGAGATTCGTGGTACCCACCGGCATCGTGGACGCCACCTGCAAGGTGTACGTCACGCTACCGGTCGCGCCAGGTGCGGCAGGTCCAAGCTCCCACGTGATGGTGTCGCCCGAAACCGTGCCTCCTCCGGCGTTGACCACGGTCAGGTACGTGTCATCGAAGTCATCGATGATCGTGAATCCCTGGCTTGCGCCCTCGCCGACATTCGTCCACGTCAGCGTGTAGGTGATGATGTCGCCAGGATCAGCGACCGTCTTGTCTGCCGTCTTCACGAGCATCATGTCCGGCGGTGTGAAGAGGAGCGGTGGCTCGGTGAGGATCGTATGCGTGTCCTCATCCGACACCGGATGCTGATACTCATCGATCGCCTCGACCGTTGCCACGTTGGTGATCGCCCCGTTCACAGCCAAGATGTCCGGCGTGAGAATTGCGATGACCTCGATCGTGACCGACTCCCCAACAGCCAAGCTTCCGATATCAGCGATATCCCCGAGCTTGTCATCGGTAAGGGTCGTGCCAAACAGCGGGACGTCGCCCGTGTTGGTGACCACGTACGTATAGGTCACATCAGTATCGAGACCCTGTGGGATGAAGTCCCCGACAGGTACATCCGAACTCTTCACCAAGGTGATCTCAGGATTGATCACATCGACGAAAGCATCGTCGTCTGCCTCAAGCCACCCGTCGACCGCCATGTCCGCAGCCTCATCGATCCAGCCGTAGTGCGCCTGAACCGTTGCGACGTTGGTGGTGTCCTCACTCACAGGAGCCGAGAGGAGCAGCGTGTCCGAAGCACCCGGGGCGAGCAGCGGGATCGTCCCCACCGCACCGAGGATGTCATCGGTGACGACCAGAGTGTCGAGCGGGTAGTCTCCGTCGTTCGTGACGACGTACGTGTACTGGACAGTCTCCCCTGCCAGAATCACGGTCGGATTCGCCGTCTTGACGATGCTGACTGCCGGATCATGCACGTAGACCATTGCCTCATCCGTGTCGGTATATGGATTCTCAAACTCATCGATCGCAGTGACCACCGCGATGTTGAACGTGTCTTCCAGCAGATCAGCAGGAGCGGTGAATGTAGTGCTCTCACTGACTCCGAGGTTCGCTGCGATACCGACCTGACCGAGCTGATCGTCATCGACCACGATGTTCATGAGCGGTGCATCACCCGTGTTGGTGACCACATACGTGTACAGAACCGAGCCGCCAACGAGAATGTGCTCATGGTCGACGGTCTTGACGATGCTGACACTGGGATCGATGACCTCGACCGTTGCCTGATCGCTGTCCGTTACCGGATGCCCCTGCGCGTCGTAGCCGGTGACATCCACGGTATTCGTTGTGGTCTCGGTCAACGTCGTCGGAACGGTGAAGGAGAAGCTTCCGCCGACAGCAAGATCAGGAATAGATTCACCGGCGATGTCGAGCATGTCATCGACTGCCAAGATGTTCCCCAAAGGAACATCACCGACATTCGTGACCATATAGGTGTAGCTGACAGCGTCACCAGTGATGATCTTAGGATCCGAAGCCGTCTTCACGATCTCTATCGCGGGATTCACGACTCGAACAGTCGCCGGCGAGGTAGCCGACACCTGTCCGGCGAACGGAGTACCGGCGACCGCATAGTTGCCCACGACCGTACCGATGTTCGTGGTGGCCTCGGAGATGTTCGCGAACGCAGTGAAGGTTTCAGACCCACCATTGGCGAGCAGCAGTGGCGTGGAACCGATGATCCCGGGGATCTTGTCATCCGTGACGGTCACGCCGGTGAGATCCATATCTCCCGTGTTCGTGACGAGATACGTGTACATCACGAGCTGGCCCGGTATGACCACAATAGGATCAGCGGCCTTCACGATCGAGATCGACGGATCATGCACGTAGACCATGGCGTCATCCGTATCGGTGTACGGATTCTCGAACTCATCGAGCGCCGTCGCAGTGGCCACGTTGGGCGTATCAACGGACAGATTCGTGCCCTTGGCAAGCGTTGAGCTCGCACCAGGAGCCAAGGATGCGATCGTGCCGATATAGCCGAGCTGATCGTCATCGACCACGATATCCATGAGCGGCGCATCGCCGTCGTTGGTCACTTCGAACGAATACATGACCGCACCGCCCACGAGAATGTGCTCGTAGTCAACGGTCTTGACGATGCTCACCTTGGGATCGATGACCAAGACCTCGGCCGTAGCCGTATCGGTTACGGTGGTCCCGAATTCGTCTTCACCCGAAACGGTGACTTCGTTGGTCGTGTCCTCAGTCAACGTTGCTGTGACCCAGAACGTGAAGCTTTCACCAACACCCAGATCCGGAATGGGGATGGCGCTGAGGTCAAGCTTGTCGTCAACCGCAGTGATGTTCGTCAGAGGAACGTCGCCCGTGTTCGTGATCGTGTACTCATACGTCACGGTCGAACCGATGACGATCTTAGGTGCAGAAGCGGACTTCTCAACCTCAATAGCCGGATTGGCGTCCGGATAGTTGCCAACGAAGACGTCGGTCGTCCCCTCGGCAACGATAGTCACGAGCATCGGGAACGAGTATGCCGTAGCCCAAGGTGCCGCGAGCATCGTTTCGGTCAGGTTGTAATCACCTGCAGGAAGCGGGCCGAACTGGAAATCTCCATTGGCATCCGAAGTCGCGCCAAGCGCGATCGGGAATCCAGGAGTTCCGTCACTGAGAATGAAGTCCCAACCCGGCAGCCCGATCTCTAGAGGATCCGCGCCGTCGCTGTACTGGCCGAGAGGCTCCCTATCGAGGAACTTGTGCCCCTCCACCATTCCCGTGGGAACCGGTGGCACGGGCCATGGCAAGGTCTGCTTGCCAACACCACTCAAGGCTATGTGCGTCGAAGATCCGGGATAATAGGAGCAACCGTTGTGCGGAGTAGCCTGCTGCTGCCACCACGCGGTGATGGAAAGATGGGCCTCAAAGTAGATCACGACTGCGCCGTCGCCCGGAATTACGAGCCCCGCAACCGCAGAGTCATCGAATTCGACGACATGCTTCTCATCCGTGTCTCCTGGGAGAGTCCCAGGCATTCCCGCGTCCGGGTCGGACGACGGAGTGATTGCGTTGGTCGGCGACCAGGGAACGATTCCGGCAACGGGATCGCCGGGAACGAATCGCCAATCCTTGGTCTTGTCGAGCCCAATCGCATCGCTCTGCGAACGATAGTAGTCATATGCAACTGCAAAACTCGGCAGATACGTATCCACCGAGTCCTTGTTCGTGATGATCATGCGATAGCTGACCCACTCGCCCTCGTCATACGAGCCGAGGTTTCCGTCCACCCAGCTACCATCTGAGTGACGTCCCTCGAAGTCAACATTCAGTTCGGCTTCTTGTGACGGGGTGATACTCACAGCGGGGATGATCGGAATGTCCTCGACGGACGGCATGATCGCCAGCGGTTCCACAACTGCCGGTTCCATCGCAAGAGGTTCAACAGCCGCAGGCTCTACAACAACTGGCTCAGCCGCGGGGCTTTCCTCAAGCGCGGGCCCTGCTGGATCCTTGTCTTCTTTCACGGGATCCAAGGCCGCCGACTCCTTGCCCTTTGCGTCCTCCGCGGTCGGTGGTGACACATCACCTGACTCGGCCTTCTCGCCGCGATCGCCGCTGGGCGCAGGTACGGCACTGCCGATTCCCGTGAACCCAATGACGAACACGAACGCGAGACACAGAGTTGCCACACGGTACCACGCGGCCTTCCGGTACATCGCTCGTGCCATCGATCTCGACCCCCTCGTTGAGAACCCGATCTCCATCAGACCCTGAAACGCACGAGACCGACCCATAAAAACGGGTCGGTCTCACCATTGACTCTGCGCCGGTACCTCAGTGACCGAACTCTCCCGGCGCGTCTTCGTCTCCCGATGGATCAGCCCTCAGCAAGGGCCAAATATGGAGTTTTCAGGTGCCTTTAGCAGCACACTCTGTGCCTGTATACCCCGAGCATGGTCGATTCAGAATGCCTCAGGCATCCTCCGGTAGTAGGAGTGCAGGAGGAGAAAGAAAACGGAGCGCACTAGGCGCTCCGCTGTCGTGAATACTGAATACGATTAACTAGGCCTTGTCGCCGCTCTTCTTCCCCGGGCGACAGTCGAACAAAAGCGCGTGCTTGAGCACGTCATCCATGCTCTCCACTGGCACAATCTCCAGATCATCCCGTACGTGCTCCGGGAGCAGATCCAAATCGCGCACATTGTCCTTTGGAATGAGGGCCTTCCTGATTCCAGCACGGTGCGCTGCGAGCAACTTCTCCTTGAGCCCCCCGATGGGAAGGACGCGGCCACGCAGTGTGATCTCGCCCGTCATGGCGACATCCCTACGAACAGGACAACCGATCAA
>DFBG01000093.1:11199-11328 GCA_002367305.1 Actinobacteria bacterium UBA3086
CTCCTGGAAGTCCTCCGGCACATCTAGCTCATGGGCCCGCGTACGTATATATGAGACTGCGGCTTGCGCGGATTCCCGCATCACATCGCCGAGTTGCCCCGTGAGGATGAGGTTGCCCTTACCCTTCAT
>DFBG01000121.1:0-3314 GCA_002367305.1 Actinobacteria bacterium UBA3086
CGAGCGAGCAGGGTTTTTCCTGTACCCGGAGGGCCCACGAGCAGGACGCCTCGGGGAATTTTGGCACCAAGTGCCTGGAACTTGCCCGGGTTCGCGAGGAAATCTCTGATCTCCTCGAGTTCCTCGATCGCCTCATCGGCACCGGACACATCTTTGAACGTGGTGCGAGGCGAATCCCGTGTCATGCGCTTGGTCTTCGCTTTGCCAAAGGACATGACTTTCGAGTTCCCGCCCTGCATCTGATTGAGGAAGAAGATCATGACGCCCACGAGCAGCAGAATGGGCAACAGACTCAGCAGGAGCGCGCCCCACGAGAACCCAGTCTGTGGATCGACCTCATACTCCACTTCGGGGTGATCCGCGAGCAGCTCGGTGAGCGCGTCAGAACCCATGAATGTCGAGGTGAAGGACTTCTGGCTGTCCTCGCCACCGTCGACGTCAGACTCCTCAACGTAGTACTTGCCCTCGAGTTCGCCTGCTTGGAGTAACACGGTGACCGATGCGACACGCCCGTCATCGAGCGCGCTAATGAAACCGCTGGTGGTGAGTTCAGTTGGAGCATCGGGCGCGGCGAAACTACTCGCAACGAAGTAGACGAGCGCAGCGAGAAGCGCTAGATACAATAAGACCTGTCTCAGATTCCTGTTCACGCGATCCTCTCCTTAGCGGGGATCGGAGTTTCAGTCGGCGTAAACCGCTGGCTTCAATATCCCGATGTATGGCAGATTGCGATAGCGTTCTGCATAGTCCAGACCGTAGCCCACGACGAACTCGTCGGGAACATCGAATCCGATGTACTTACACGAGATAGGTACCCTCTGTTTGCCTTCCTTGCTCAGAAGGGTGCAGACCTCAAGACTCTTAGGCTTCCGACTCGCCAGATTCTTGAGCAGATACTTGAGCGTCAAACCTGTATCAAGGATGTCTTCGACGACCAACACATGGCGCCCTTCGATATCCTCATCCAGATCCTTGATGATGCGCACCACTCCAGAGGATTTCGTGGACGAACCGTAACTGGAAACAGCCATGAAATCGAGCTCGATGGGTGACGCGACTTGGCGTGAAAGATCAGCGATGAATATCGCTGCGCCACGAAGGACGGCGATCATGAGAACAGGTTCATCACCATAGTCCTCACTGATCTGAACGCCGAGCTCAGCGATACGCTCGCGGATTCGGTCCTGCGACAGGACGATCTCCTGAATATCGCTGTGCATCTGCACACCCACCCTTTCGTTCACCGTCGATATCGGAACCTCGTGGCTCCGATTCACACATCTCTTGTCCACGTGAGACGCAGCGCTCGCCGCGTTCCCGGTTTCACCTTGTACACGTCACTCATGCGAACTCCCGCGAGCCAAACGATCCGCTCGCCATCACGAACAACCGGCACCATGCCCCGTTGTAGCCGAGGCACCTTCGCGTCGATCAGCATGTCTGAGAGCTTGCGACTCCCGTCCATACCGAGCGGCCGCATCCGGTCTCCCTCACGAACCGAGCCGACCATCAGGTCGCCTGCGACAACGTCCGCATCGATCACCACGCTGTCGGGATTTCCCGAAGTATCAGCTGGATCAGCCTCTCCAACGAGAATCTCTCCGCCGCCCACCGGTGTCGTACCAGCCAAATTAAGCAAATCAGATGCCAGCAGAAGTGGGATGTCCCCCGTGCGAGAGACGACCATTCTACCGTACTCGGAATATGCCCGCAGGCCCTCGGGAAGATCACGGGCAAAGCTCGTCTCCGCAAGGCCGTCGACCAACGCCTCAATGTGATGAGACTCCAGTCGAGAAGCCTCCGGGAACGAACCGATCAGCGCCTCACGAACCGTGCGACGAGCCATGGGCCGTGACAGCGTCATCATCATTGATCGTTCGAAACGTACCTCGGAATCCTGACACTCCACGAAATCTCCAGAGAACGCCCGTGCCATGTCGGCCAGAAGATCATCCTCGTCGGCGAGGAGATCGATGGTTCGCGAAAGCGTTGAACCAAAGGATGCGTTGATCGATTCGAACACCGGGACCAGATCGTGTCTGACGCGTGAACGCAGCCTCGATGTGTCAGCGTTGGTGGCATCCTCACGCCATGAGAATCCCCCCGCCTCAAGGTACGCGATCACGTCGGCGCGGCGGGAGCCAAGAAGTGGGCGGACGATACGGTCACGCACCGGCCGAAGAGAGGTGAGTCCACTCGCTCCCGCACCAGTGGCGACACGCATGAGGAACGTCTCGACCCGGTCGTCGAGAGTGTGGCCGACCGCGATGCGGCCGAACGAACGCGGGGCACCTAGCATGTCGCAGCGGGCATCGAGTTCCTCGGCGGCGAAACGGTATCGAACACGTCGTCCGGCGTCCTCGAGATTGAGTCCATTCTCACGCGCGTACGCGTCCACATCATAGCGAATCACCCGGCACGGCACGTCCAGCGATTCGGCCAGGCCGGCCACGAACGCGGCGTCCTCGTCGGCCGCCTCACCACGCAGAAGGTGGTTCACGTGCAACACGGAGAGATCGACATCGTCGCTGATCGCGCCCGAGGCCAGAACGCGGAGAAGCGCGCTCGAGTCCGCGCCGCCTGAGACCATGACAAGAACAACGGCACCGGCGGGCACCATCTCGTAGCGCTCGATCGTGGCGTTCGCCAAAACGGACAGGCCGGGACCTGTGGGCCTCTTGCTATCGGATTTGTCCATCATGTTCCCGAGGGTAGTACGCAGACCGTCGGCACGCCAGTCACACCGTGTCCACATCGGACACAGGAATCGCGAAACCGCGTTCCACCTGCCCCAGCAGCCCGTCGATGAGTACGGCCAGAACGGCTGCGGGAAGCGCTCCCTCCACCACATAGGCCATGTTGCGTGTCGCCAACCCGCCAATAATGGGAACACCCAATCCACCAGTGCCGATCGTGGCGCCGATCGTAGCGGTGCCGATGTTGATCACGACCGATGTGCGGATGCCCGCCATGATCACGCGCGCGGCGAGCGGCAGCTCCACGCGGAACAGCACCTGCAGAGGACTCATACCCATGCCCTTCGCTGCCTCTAAGGTAGTGGCGGGCACGGCATCAAGTCCGGCGATCGTGCCGCTGACCACGGGGAACAGGCCGTACAGGAACAGGGCGACGATCGTGGGTTTGAAGCCGAAACCCAGCACGGGCATGGCCAGCGCGAGAACCGCGACCGGCGGGAACGTCTGGCCAAGATCGACCGAGGCTGCCACGAGCTGGCGGAAGTCGCGACCGGACCGTCGTGTGACCCAGATGCCCAAGGGCACCCCCACGAGCACGGTGAGACCGCTGGAGATCGC
>DFBG01000121.1:3368-6335 GCA_002367305.1 Actinobacteria bacterium UBA3086
GATATCTCGTCGGGAAACATCCACTTGAGCGAGGCCTCGATCCATGCGGTGCGCGTGAGCAGCCACGCGAATACGAAAGTCGCCGCGACGGTGAGCACCGGCGTTGTCTGCGATCGCTTCACGCGAGATCTCCCGAATCCAGCTCCGGGGCGACAGGCGCTCCCTGATGATCATCGCTATCCGTCATGGCGCCCTCCACGGAACCCAGCGTGACCTGGCCTACGAGCCGCCCGCCCGACTCGACGACGGCGATCGAGCGGAATCCGAGCCCCAGCATGCGCGAGAGCGCCTCCTTGAGGGATGCATCAGGCGCCACGGCGACCTGATGCGGATCCGCATCCGAAAGCGCATCCTCGACCGAACAGCCACCTTTGAGCTGCGCGCGGTCGAGCCAGCCGGTGAGGCGACCGTCCTCGTCGACCAAGTAGACGAAACGCGTTCGCTTCACCTCGGCGAGCATCTCTTCCGCCGTCGCAGCGCGCCGCGCAACGGGCGGATCGGTGTCCATGACATCACTCACCGGCACGCGCACCAAACGCTTGAGCGCACGATCACTGCCCACGAAATCGCGCACGAAGTGATCGACAGGGCTGTCGAGGATCGCCTCGGGAGTGTCATATTGCACCAGTCGGCCATCGCGCATGATCGCGATCCTGTCGGCGAGACGGATGGCCTCGTCGATATCGTGGGTCACGAACACGACCGTCTTGTGCAGCTCACGCTGGATTCGAGCGAACTCGCCTTGCAGTCGCTCACGGTTGAGGGGGTCGACCGCACCGAACGGCTCATCCATGAGCAGTACGGGCGGATCCGCCGCCAGCGCGCGGGCGACGCCGATGCGCTGTGCCTCACCGCCAGAGAGCTGACTGGGGTACTTGGTCATGTACTGCTCGGGATCGAGGCCGACGAGTTCCAGCAGTTCACGCGCTCGATCGCGCATGCGGGGCTTGTCCCATCCCAGCAGCCTTGGCACGACGGAGATGTTCGCCGCGACGTCAAGATGCGGGAACAGCCCCACGGACTGGATCGCATATCCCAGACTCCGGCGGAGTTCCTCAGCCTTGAGCTCCGATGCGTCACGATCGTTGATCATGATGCGCCCGCTCGTCGGCGTGATAAGCCGATTGATCATGCGGAGCGTCGTCGTCTTGCCGCACCCACTAGGGCCGATCAGGACGCAGACCTCGCCCTCGGCTACATCGAGTGTGAGCTCATCGACCGCGAGCGTGTCACCGTAGCGTTTGGTGACCCCTTGGAGATGGATCATGCGGAGCGAACCCCCCTGGGAGTGACGGCATTAGCGAGCAGGGTCAAACCGATGTCAGCCACTATGGCGAGCGCGATTATGGGCAGAGCGCCGAGCAGGATCAGGTCGGGTGCGGCCTGGCCCAGGCCCTCGAAGATGAATGAGCCGAGATTGCGAGCGCCGACGAGTGCGGTGACCGCGGTGATTCCGACGAGCAACACGGCACCCGCCCGCACGCCCTCGAACACAAGCGGCAGCGCGAGCGGCATCTCCACGCGCCAGAGCAACTGCGCGCGACTCATGCCCATGCCGTGCCCGGCATCCACGACGGCCGGATCGACCTCGGCCAGACCGACATACGTGTTGCGGACGATGGGCAGCAACGCGTAGAGCGTGAGTGCGATCATCGCAGGCGTGTCACCAATACCCCGCACTCCCATTTCACGCAGGGTCGGATAGGCCGCGGACAGTGCGGCGAGCGGCGCGATCAGGAGACCGAGCATGGCGAGCGAGGGAATGGTCTGCACGATGCCGGTGAGCCCAAGCGCGACCCGGCGCACGTGCGAGTTGCGGGCGGCGAGTATCCCGAGTGGTACCCCGATGCAGAGACCCAGCATGAGACTCACGCCTGCAAGACGGAGATGCGCACCGACAGCAGGCCAGAACACCGTCGTGCGGATCCCATACTCGACAGCGAGTGATACTTCTGCGAGCCCGCCGTTGGCGACTGCGGCGCCCAGAAGCACCAGCGTGAACACCGGATACAGAAGCCGCGTACGGGCCGACCCTCCGCGCCTACCGACATCAGAAAGCGCCTGATAGCCGGAGAAGGCGATGATCGCTGCACCAGCGAGTGTCAGCCATGTACCCGAGCCGATCGAGACCCGAGCGATCACGTCCGCTTTCGCCAGAAGCGAATCGGACAGCGACCCCAATGAGAAGGCGACCCCCCCGATGAGCAAGACGCCCGTCGACGAAAGCGCATGCCCTCGTACGGCTCGAGTGCCGATGAACGCCGAGAACAACGCGATCAGGAGCGCGAGAACAGGGATCGCCAAAACCGGACCGGCTTCCAGCCATGAGTGGGCGACCCCCTGGGCGAGTCTGTTGGGACGCAAGGAGGCAGCAGGAAGAAACAGAACGCTGACGAGGGCGATGCTCGCCCCCGTCAGTGCCACTCTGTCAGGTGAACGTGTCAGCACGAAGCTGTACGGTCTCCTCGGCTAGCCCACATATCCATTGTCCGTCAGGAACTCGTGTACCACGTCGGCAGCGGCCTCACCGTTGACCGAAACGCGACCGTTGAGCTCCTGCAGTATCTCCAGCGTGAGGTCAGCGAACACGGGATCGAGCATATCCGCGATCTCAGGATACATCTCAAGAACATCCGCTCGAACCGTAGGTGCCGGCTCGTACACGGCCCAAACGCTCATGGGGTCGCGCAGAACGACGAGACCCAAAGCGGAAAGGTTGCCGTCGGTGCCGTACGCCATCGCGGCATTCGCTCCGTCGGTGCCGTTCGCCGCGGCGGACTCGGACTGGGCGGTGTTGCCCCCGGCGAGAATGATCAGTTGGTCCGCGGTGAGCTCGAAACCGTAGCCCTCTTCGGCGGCCTTGAGCGCATCCTCGCGATCGACGAACTCCTGCGAACCGACGAGTTTGACGTCTCCTCCCTCGCCGATCCAGTCCGCCCAATCGCCGATGGTCTCGATGGCGTTGGC
>DFBG01000121.1:6392-6708 GCA_002367305.1 Actinobacteria bacterium UBA3086
CCCAGCCACACGATGTCGTTGCCCTCGTCGTACTCCTTGGCAGCATCGTAGAGCGCCTGCGCGTCCTTGCTCACCTCAGGTGTGATCTCCGCATCCGTGAACATCCATGCGGCCGTGCCCGTGTACTCAGGATAGATGTCGATCTCACCGGTCTCGAGAGCGGCACGAACGACGTCCGTGGTGCCCGTCTTGATCTGATCGACGACATCGAAGCCGCCCGCATCGAGCAGCTGCATGATCATCTGACCGAGGACTTCGCCCTCAGTGTCGATCTTGGACCCAACCGTGACCGTACCGATGGGCTCCTCGGCAACGG
>DFBG01000144.1 GCA_002367305.1 Actinobacteria bacterium UBA3086
GTGTAGTGCTCTCTGTAGTAGGCAAGCTGTGCCTCGGACTGGCTGCGAAAGAAGGTAGCCTTCTGCGCGTCGTCCCAGTCGACCTGCGCGAACTCCTCGGCACGCGTGCTCGCGTACACCGTGTGCAGGAACTCTTCGTCGGCAGGTCTCGCGACCCTGAGGGTCACGTCGCTCATGCAAGACTCCCGTATGCGTTGGACCAGCCGGTGCGGGGGCCGTCTCGGAGAGCAGACGCGACGGGGTCGATATCCGATGTGCGACCGACTTCAGCCAGGAGTGCGTTCGCACGCGCTGCAGCGGAGCCAGCGACCTCTCGTATGAAGATGGGGCTGTCGGTACCAGTGGACAGGGCGCCACCGGAGCGCGGTCCATCGGCTATGGCGCCATCAGTGATGGCGGATGCGTCCGACTCGAACGCGTCACGCAGCAGGCCGCCGACCTCCTGGCCGAGAGCCGCTAGCGCGCTGGGGGTGTCCGTCCAGGTGGCCGCGCTCTTGATGCCAAGAGCGTTGTCGCCAAGTGCATCGAGATTGGCGGCTTCGAGCGCGAAGCTCGACATGGCCAGCGGGAGCAAGTCGGACAGGCCTGCGTCGGCATATGCCTGCACGAACTCGGTCGCCTCGTCACCACAGTGAAGCGCGTACACGAAGTCGGCGTCCGACCCCACGAACGAGGAGACCGTCTCAGCCACGTCGCCATCGGGCAGATGCGTGACGGTCATGGAAACGATCTCGCCACCAGCGGCCTCGAAGCCGTGATTGAACGCGAGGAGCGAATCGAAACCGCTCTCATAGAGTGAGCAGGCAACTGCGCAGCGGGAACCCATGTTCTGGGCCGCCCATGTTCCCATGGCGTGATTGGCCTGCCAGTAGCCGAGTGTGTGATAGAAGAGCCGTGGATCGGGCTCCGCGTCGGGGGCGTTGGCGCCCGCCTCTGCGGCAACGATCGGTACGCCCGAACGTTCGGAGAGGTCGCCCAGCCCGTCGGTGCGAGCCGGATTCGACCACGCGACCACCAGATCAGCGAAGTCCTCGTCAATGAGCGCCGTCGCCTGAGCAAGCACAGAGCCGGGCCCGGGGCCTGCTGTTCGCACCTTAAGCTGCACGCGCTCCAGCAGTTCCTGGCCGAGCGACATGCGAATTCCCTCTTCAAAGCCCGCAGCGTCAAGGCCGGCGAACATGACCGAGGGAACAACGGCACCAATGACCGGCTTGCGGTCGGTGACCCGCGTGAGAAGCTTGATCGCTGCAGGGAGGCCGCCGAGCGCTACGACGCCCGCAGTCGCTCCTGCTGCCATGAGAAATCGTCGGCGACTGACGCCGGTCTCTGAGTTCTTGGACTTACCTGCGGAATCCTTGTCTTGAGCACTTATCGCTTCGCGATCCAATGCCAACCCCAATCCCCCCAGGAATGTGTGTCGTCACTCAGAATACCATGGCTGCCACGGCTTGCCGCACTCTCGCTCATCCCCACTTGAAGGTCGATTTCGCGCAGAGCCTCTACTCGACCGGACCTAGGTACTGTGCGAACAACCACCTGCCGTCACGCTCGACCATCTGGACGCGTGTCCTCAGCGGATCCCCGTCACCGATGATCTCCTCCACAATCACGAATCCCGCCTGCTCGCCAGCCGCATCAGAGGTGAGAATGTATCGGTAGTCGAGTCCGTTATCGAGATTGTGAAATACGGCTGTGACGACGCCGTCTTCGCTCATCGCGGCTTCCGTCGGCTCCATGAGCGGACCCTCCGCGCCTGAGGCTTCCGCCTCGCGACTGGCGATCCATTCTCTCGCCTCCGGAACCGCATGGTCGTAGGCGACGCCCCATTGACGTCCAAAGAGCGATTGCAGGAACACCGCGTATCCGCCCTCGGGGGTCTCCATGTTCACGGGATTCGAAGAAGGCGAAGAACTCACGGTCTCACCCACCACGAAACTCTCGACCATATCGGCGTCCACCGTTGGCGGTGTCGACCAAAGCCAGTAACCGACGCCGATCCCTGCGACGGCGATCATAAGGACGACCCCAAGAACGGCCGCGACGGTGAGTCCGGTGCGCTTGCGGGCCGGGACAGGTGCGACGGTCGCGTGAGACGGCGCTGCGGCCTGGGGCTGCGGGGCCGCTGCGGGCTGCGGGGCCGCCGGCTGAGGCTGCTGCGGCGGGGTCGATGCGACCGCGCCCACCTGCGCGCCGCACGCTGTACAGAAGGTAGCGTCATCTTGAACGGCCGTGCCGCACTTGGTGCAGTACATCCCTACTCCCCACCCAGTGACTGGACCCATGACCACGCGATCGCCCACCACTCCTGCAGAACCTCAAGAATCGACGGCCGATAGAAGCTGTCAGTCCACCACTGGTCATGCGCGAGGGCCGAGTCGTATCCTGCCGACACGCCGACCGCGCCCGCCTGCGATTCGCCCAACTCGAGCATGTCCTCATCGGCGGCAGCGGATCCGTCGTCGAACAACGCACGACCCTCGAGTACCAGAACCTCCGCCGCACCGCTCTCGCCGGTTGTCACCACGAAGTCGGTGTCGAGTCCGATGACTTTGGCGTCCGGGTGCACGGTCAACCAGCTCCCCGGCTCGGTCTGCCCCAGCACCACCTCGAAATGTCCGCCACCCTCTCGCTTGAGCGAGCGGAACCGGGC
>DFBG01000158.1:0-713 GCA_002367305.1 Actinobacteria bacterium UBA3086
CGTCACTTGGAGCGGCGGCGGCTGTGGACCCAAAGAGGACACAGAAAAGAATGGCGGTCGACAGCACGACCGTCGCGCGAGTCCATCCTGTGCGTTTCCTACGTTGCATCACCGGGAGAACCCCTTCGGTTCGGTTCCCCTGTCCTTCAGGCAACTCCTTCACTCAGCGTACACGTCGCCCTCGTCCAAGAGCAGGGAAACGACTCTTCCCCATGCTCAGTTTCATCGTCAGAATCCTGTCTGAACTGAAGATTCTCCCGGCAACGATGACTAGAGCAGCGAAACATACGGCCTCATATGCGATACCTGCCAGAACCGTCGAGTAGTTCCCCAGGAAGAGATTCGGCGCCGCCATAAAGGGATGGCTGAAGGGAATTGCCAGAACGAGCCATTTAACCACCGGCGACACCTGTCCGAGATCCACGAACAGCGTGAGGAAGTACGGAACCATGATCAGGACCATGAGGGGAGCCATGAGCGCCTGGACCGCCTTCACGTTCTCCGCGAACGCCCCCAAGATCACCGCAATGGCCAAGGCGACCAGGATGGCAAAGAACAACGCCAAGCCCAGGAGCGCGTAGTCGATACTGCCAAGCTGAAGACCGAGTTGTGCCAACGCATCGGTCTCGCCGGAGCCAAAGAGTGAGCCGCCATCCCCCAGACCGCTCGAAAGTCCATTCATATACGACCGCATGCCGTACATGTATGCAACC
>DFBG01000158.1:761-4456 GCA_002367305.1 Actinobacteria bacterium UBA3086
CATCGTCTCAAGCGTCTTGTTCTCTTTCTCAGACGCGATCGTGGTCGCGATCATCTGGGCGGCCATGAGTATCACGACGAACAACACGATGGGAATGAACGTGGTCTGCTGCGTGATGAAGCCCATGACCTCGGCTACACCGGCCTGCGCGTCTCGCTCCCCGATCACCACATGCTCAACGCCCACGACAGGACGCTTGAGAGCAGCCGGATCAGCATCAGGAGCTACGTCGCGTATCAGAGAGTCACTTATCGACATGTTCACAGCGTTCAGAATGCCCGAGATCATGCCTGAATCCGTCGCAGCCGTGAACGAGAAGTTCTCAAGGCCGACGAACGTCTGAATCTCCTGCGGTTCCGAGCCACCCAAACCGTTTTCGAAGCCAACGGGGATCACCACGGCCAACTGCTCGCCGGCCTCCCTCATGGCGTCGGGGATCTGCTCGGCTGTCTTGACCTCGGCTGGCTCGACCGAGTATCCAGCAGAGCCCAGTGCATCACCAACAGCCTCAGACGACGCAGTACCGTCCATATCCAGCACTATGATCGTGCGTACATCTTGTTGGGAGCGATCCCCTTGTTCGCCAACGATGTTCCCGAGGGCAGCGAACATGACCACGACGATCAGGAACGGCAGCAGCATCTGCACGGTGATGAGCTCTCTGAGCTCCTTGATGACGAGAACTCCGAACTTCCTCATCGGGCCATCCCCGCGAATACTTCCTCGAGATTAGCAGCGCCGTACTTCTCCTTGAGGCCCGCAGGAGTGCCCGTGTCCTTGATCTCGCCTTGGTATAGGAGCGCGACACGATCCGAGAGATATTCGATCTCCAGCATGTTGTGACTCGACAGAAGCACGCCGACCCCGTTAGCCGCGAAACGTTTGACGGTGTCTCGCACCTCAAGAGCGTTGAGCACATCGAGGCCCGACGTGGGCTCGTCCAGAATCGCGAGCTTCGGTCTGGTCATGAGCGTCCTCGCCAACAGGAGCTTGCGCGTCATACCTTTGGAGAACGAGCCGAGCTTGTCCCCCAGACGATCGCCCAGACCCGTGAGAGCCCTCGCCTCTGCAATCGCGACTTCCCTGTCCTTGGCGTCGGTGAAAAAGATATCTGCCACGAACTTGAGGTACGCATCGCCAGTCATGTTCTTGTATGCGCCGGCCTCCTCGGGCAGATACGAGATGATCTCGCGCACCCGATCAGCACCATCACGCGCATCTATGCCGTCGATGGAGACCTCGCCTGCAGACGCATGGAGAATCGTGGCGATAATGCGGAGCGTGGTGGTCTTGCCTGCCCCGTTCGGGCCGATGAGTGCAAACACCTCTCCGGCTTTCACATCGAAATCAATGCCCTTGACCGCCTCTAACTGTCCGTAGGACTTACGTAGTCCGCGCACAGTAAGCACACTGGATGACATGTTTTCTACCTCCCCGCCAACAAAGAACACGCCGCGCCGATGAAACCCTAGTCCACATTCACTATGTCTGCCGAACCCGTCACAAAGTGACAAGACCAGCATTCCATCTGGGAGTGCCCCGTGGGTGCTTCCTGGTCAGGGTTGATCGGACTGATGACGATATGTCCGGCTGCCCAGAAGAACAGGGCCCCCAGGACCACTGCGCCGACCCACCCCGCGATTCGCTTCATCACGAGCCTACCTACGCCTCGAGAGGAAGCACATAGAGCATCACTGCAAGGAAATGGCACACGCTGCCGGCAAGCACCCACAGGTGCCAGACCATGTGCATGTACTTCACCTTCTTGAGCACGTAGAACGCCGTACCCAGGGTGTAGCAGAGCCCACCTGCGACGAGTAGCCACAGGCCGCCCGGTGCGAGTCCCTCGATGAGCGGCTTTATAGCCACGACCACGAACCACCCGAGCCCCAGATACACAGCGGCCGAAAGCCACTTGGGACGGTAGACCCACGCAGCTTCCATGACGATTCCGGCAATGGCTAGCGCCCACACAATACTGAACATCCACCATCCACCGTTGTCACGCATGACGACCAATGTGAAGGGCGTGTAGGTACCGGCTATAAGCAGATAGATGCCCGCGTGGTCGATGATCTTGAACACATGCTTGGCGCGAGGCCCCGGCATGGCGTGATAGAGCGTGGATGCGGTGTATTCAAGCACGAGGCTCACACCGTAGACGATGGCGCTGGCCAGATGCCATCCATTTCCATAGATGGCGGCGAACACGATCAGAAGGGTGAGCGCGGCAATGCTCAGCGCCACCCCGGCTCCGTGAGTGACGCTGTTCGCGATCTCCTCGCCGATAGAGTACGGGCGATCCCAGTGCTTCTCGTGCGTCTCTGTTGATAGCTCTGCTGCCATGCTCATGAATTCCCCTTGGCCTCATCAATGAATCCAGCGCATCAATAGCACTGAAGTGGCATCTTCCGTATTGCCACAATCGTACCATCACCGGCCTCATCGGCACCGTTCTCGCTAACCACTTGTCGTATCATGATTGACCTTGGACCTCTTCCTGCCGATGGATGGGAAAGGTTCGTCTGGAAGGAGCCCTCGTGGCCCGTAGCTGTTCGATCGACATCCAGCTGGCGCGCACGCGCGCGATCACGCTCTTCTTCACCCTGATGCTCGCTACCGCGATGACCATGCTATTCGGTGTGGATGAAGCACATGCGACATCCCTGAGCCTCTCCACCGAGGATATGTCTCGCCTTTCCGAACGAGTGGTGGTAGGCGAGGTGACAGGACTGGAATCCCGAGAGGTTCCCACTCAGGGTGTCGTCACACAGGTCACCCTGCAAGTGGACCGCCGACTCAAAGGTGATGCGCCTGGGATCCTTCAGTTCGATGTCGCCGGAGGCGTCGTGGGTGATATCGGAATCTGGGCATCTGACACGCCCGCGTTCACCCACGGCGAACGAGTCGCGGTATTCCTAGACGCCCAGGGACGAGTCGTTGGCGGGAGCCAAGGTCGGCTGGGCATCACTCCCACAAGCCGCGTAGCCGAGACGGGCGAATCACTCTCGCGTCTCGAAGGCCGCGTGCTCTCTCCTGAGGTGGACTCATCCGTGGCCCGCGCATTCCCCGAGATCTTCGGCCTGGTTCAGGAGACGACTGATGTGTTGGTGCAGTCGATCGCACCACAAGCAGGCCCCATTATCGGATTGATATCACCGGGAACTGCGGCGGCGGGCGTAGGTGACGTGGTGACCATCACCGGCACCGGTTTCGGGAATACCGAAGGCACCGTCGAGTTCTTCTACCACAACACCACGACCATTCCGGGCGATATCGTCTCCTGGACGGACACCACGATCCGTGTGGAGGTGCCGGTCGGCGTCGTTGGCGAGTACATGGCCTCTGCGTCTTCCGGCCCTGTGAACGTTCGGACGTCCGGAGGGCTGCTCTCGAACGACTACTCCTTCAACGTCACCTTCTCCTACACGGGCGTGTCTTGGCCTGATCCGAACGTGGACTACTACGTGAACCCCAACACCTCAGACACGACTCTCGAGCTCGGGCTCGTCCAGTCCGCAGCCGCCGAATGGACCGCCCGAACGCCCTTCAAACTCACCTACCGAGGAACACGCAGCTCCGTGGAGATGGGCAACGGCTACAACGAACTGCAGTGGCGCACTGACATGCCCTCGGGGCAGTTAGGTCGCGCGTTCATCCGCTACTACGACAGCACCTCAGAGATCATCGAAACC
>DFBG01000038.1:0-3097 GCA_002367305.1 Actinobacteria bacterium UBA3086
AGCTTTCCAAGCAACCACGCCATGTTCTCACCTAGGATGCGCATGGTGTCGAGACCCTCCTCGTCCTCCGCGACCTGACCCTTGGCGCCGCCGAAGCCCATGTTCCAGTAGTGCGATCCCACGATCAGCATCTGGCCGATGAGGAACAGGTGGTTGATCGTGTCGAGAGCGTGCACGGACCCCGCCCTGCGCACGGCGATCACGCCGGCGCCCGGCTTGCGAGCGAACATGTCTCCGTTGGCGCGCGCCACGTACCCCGCACGATCGATCAGCGCCTTCATCTCGGCGGTCACGTCGGCGAAGTAGACCGGCGAGCCGAGCAGAACGGCGTCGGCTTGGTCCATCTTCTTGATGACCGTGTTGCCAAAGTCATCGCGACCATGGCACTTGCGGTCCTTCTTCTTGCTGCAGGCGCCACAGGCCCTGCAGCCTTCGACCCGCTCCTTACCGAGCTCAATGAGTTCGCACTCGATACCCGCAGCGCGCAGCGGTGCGAGCGCGGCCTCGAGCATGATCGCGGTGTTGCCGCCTTTTCGTGCCGACCCGTTGACTGCAAGCACCTTCATGATCGTTCTCTCCTATCGGGGGGTGGGTTGATTCCGAAACACCACGGAGACCATACCCGGTCCGGTGTGGGAACCGATCACCGGGCCGGTCTGCAGGAACACGAACTCCTTCACATCGACGCGCTCGGCGACGAGATCGCGCAGTCGCAGGGCGTCCTCCTCGGCATCACCATGGCCGATGGCCACGGTCTGCGACTCCGGATCCACGATCCGTTTCGCGACCGTGTCGGCGAGCATGCGCAGCGACCTCTTGCGGCCGCGCACCGTGCGATCGATCTTGAGTTGGCCCTCATCATCGATGTGCAGGATAGGCTTGATATCGAGAACCGCACCTGCGGTAGCGGCGACATCCGACACCCTCCCGCCACGACGAAGATGCTCCAACGTGGCCAACGTGAAGTACCCGCGATAAGAGAGTCGTTCGGCGAGCATCCAAGCGACGAGCTCGTCGAGGGAGTATCCCCGCTCGATGTATCGGGCGGCCTCCAGGACCATCAGCCCTTCGGCGGTGGAGGCACGCAACGAGTCAACGATCTCCAGACGGGCGTCGGGGAACTCCTCCAGCACCATGTCGCGCGCACGCAGCGCGGTCTCATACGTGCCGGACAGCGCCGACGAGAACGACAGATGGACCGCCGGGATGCCCTGCTCGGCGAGACCTCGATAGACATCGAGATATGAGCGCAGCGGGATCTGAGTGGTCGTGGGCTGTTTGCCTTCTTCCATGGAGCGATAGAAGTCCGCATGACTCGTGGTCTGGCCGAAGTCATCGATGTACTCGACTCCGTCCGTCACATACGGGAACAGCAGGGTGTGGATGTCATACCGCTCGAGCAGCTCGACCGGCAGGTCACAACATGAATCGGCTATGAGCGCCACCTTGGGCGCGATGCGGGATGTTTCATCGGCAGGCACAGCTACCGGGGCCGTGTCGGTCACTTATTCATCTCCTTGTCAGTCTGATACACGAGGCCCACCGTGCCCGGTCCCACATGCAGACCGATCACCGGGCCGAGCGGTACGAGAGGCGGTCTCATTCCTATCACTGGCTCGATCAGATCGACCAGCAGCCGACCTTCGTCCTCATCATCGATGTGGTGCACGACTGCGTCCACGAAACCCTTCTCGGCGATGTCAGCCTCGCACGCCTTTGCGATCGCGTCCATCGCACGCTTCTTGGTGCGCACTTTGGAGAAGACGTCCGTTTCTCCGTGAGCGACCGTGAGGATCGGCCTGATCTGCAGAAGCGCGCCGACGAGCGCTGACGCGCCGCCGATACGCCCACCTTTCTTGAGATACGTGAGTTCGTGGGGCACGAACAGGAAACGAGTCCGGAGCACCGTCGCTTCGGCAGCTTGGGCCGCCTCTTGTGCGGAGCCCCCATCGCGAGCCACACGAGCGGCTGCGAGTACGGCCATGCCGAGCTCCATGCAGTTCGAACGCGAATCCACGAGTTCGATACGAGCATCAGGATACTTCTCGAGCACCATGTCCCGAGCGATGAGCGCGGTGTGATGTGTACCGCTCATAGCCGAGGAGAGAAAAACGCCCACGACTTCATCGCCCGCAGCCACCGGCTTCTCAAATGCATCGACGAGCGATTTGACTGAAGGCTGTGAGGATGTGGGGACCTCACCGGAAGACGCCATCTTCTTGTAGAACCAGCCGACCTCGACATCCTCCTCGAAATACGCGCCATCACTGAAATTGACCGCGAGGGAGACGGTGCGGATGTCGAACTCATCGCGCATCTCCGACGAGAGATATGATGTGCTGTCTGTCACGACCTTCGTGGCCATCATGCACTACCTTCCGATACGGGGAGAGTCCAACCGATACACGTGAGCGATTCTACACCTCGGGCCCACCTATGCACGCACCCAAAGGGCCTCGTCGAAAATCATGTCTGTCATACGTGTATGACGAAGGGCTACTATCGACCCATGGATACGAACCTGACACCAGCGCATGACACCGACCTCCAGACCGCGATCACACCACTCCGACTCGTGGTGGCCGTGGGAGGGAACGCACTCATCCAACGGGGTGAGATCGGTACCGTGGAACAGCAGCAGGAGCACGCGAATACGGCCATGGCTCCCGTGGCACAACTCGCTCGCGCAGGTCATCACATCGTGCTCACCCATGGCAACGGACCGATCGTGGGCAACATCCTTCTCCGCAGCGAGTTCGCGCGCGACCTCGTGAGCCCCATGCCCCTCTACATCGCAGGCGCCGACTCGCAGGGCGGCATAGGCTATATGCTTCGCACCGCGCTCGTGAATCAACTCAGCATGCTCGACGTTCAACGCGGCGTGATCGCTATGGTCACGAGCGTCATAGTCGACTCGGATGACGACGCCTTCGGCACACCAAGCAAGCCTATCGGCCCTTTCTACTCTGCCGAAACGGCGGCCAGGCTCGCCGAAGAGCAAGGCTGGAGCTTCGCCGATGAACCCGGTCGCGGTTCACGGCGGATCGTCCCCTCGCCTGCCCCTGTCGAACTGGTCGAAGCCCAGGAGATCTCGCGC
>DFBG01000038.1:3108-4223 GCA_002367305.1 Actinobacteria bacterium UBA3086
CCGGTGGTGGCGGAGTCCCAACGCTCCGAGATGAATCGGGACTGGAACGAGGCATCGATGCGGTCGTGGACAAGGACCGGGCGAGCGCTCTGCTGGGCACGTGTATCGATGCCGATCTATTGGCGATCATCATGGAGGCCGATGCGGTCTACGCCGACTGGGGAACCTCCTCCCAGAGAAGGCTCGCCGAACTCACCGTGACGGAAGCACAGGCGCTCCTGGACAGTGATGAATTCTCGGCAGGCACCATGGCGCCCAAGATCGAAGCTGCCGTCACCTTCACCGGACAGACGGGGAATCCCACGGTGATCTGCTCGGCCGAGTCGCTGCAGAACGCCCTCGCGGGCGAAGCGGGGACTCGTATCGTGGCTGGCTGAAGGCGAGCTTACCTTCCACACCCCAATGGCGACCGCCTGACATCCGACACTAATCCCCAGGCCCTCGGATGCCGAGAATCATAGAGCGGACAACTGCACCCCTCACCGTCGTCAGTCCGCCCCATCTCGCATACCCGCATCCACGCGAACAGGCCGACACGCATGCTCACAGCCACCTCAAGTCTTCACTCCATCAGGACTCACTATCACTCTGAGAGTCGCGACCTTGTGCGTGCGCTGCTCAACTCGACCTCGCTCATTGAGGCGAACTTCGCGCTCGAACTCCTTCAAGGCAAGGTGCCGGAGAAGACCTTGGTCACGGTGATGAACCTTCGCGAGGTGTTGAAGGAACTCCCCTCGTCGCCATTTGAGATGGCGGTCGACGAGGACGTGCTGCTTCGCGCCGCCCATCTGACCAAGGACCGGGCCGTGATGATGCGCACGCTAGCCGACGGCATCGATCTCACCGTCACCACGGCGGGCAACCTGGTGCTCGACATAATCATCCGGTCAGAGGGCAAGCCCATCTACTGGTCTCCGGTCCCTATCAGCGATGACTACGTGACTCCCGCTCTCATCGACGTGATCGTGGACAGCGACCATCTGCTGAATGAGATGATCGAGCTCGCCAAGGCGATGGGGCTGGTATTCAACCCGCCCTTCTATCTCTCGCTCGAGGATTGGCGCATGGATCATGCCGCCAACGTCATGGAGTCCATCACCGATCTGTTCTGATCG
>DFBG01000038.1:4239-6750 GCA_002367305.1 Actinobacteria bacterium UBA3086
CGGGCAGCGTCCCAATACCAGGTGAGGGAACGAGCAGAACCGGCACGACGGAATACCTGATCACCGCGTCACTCACGCCACCGAGCGGACCTTCCGCCTGGTAGCTGCGCCCGTGACTTCCCAGCACGACATACGTGTACTTGCCATCGGCGGTGCGGCGACTCACTTCCTCTGACGGCCTCCCGTTGACCACCTCACACGAGATCTCACACGTGCCGTACTTCGCCAAACGGTCTCGGACCTTGAGCAAGCGAATGGCATCTCTACGATCGAACTCCGTCGCACAACTCTCGGGTACGCTGTTGAGAACATCCGTGTCCTGCACGTGCAGCAGTGTGATGTTCTTGGCGCCCATCTTCACCGCATGAGCGAGATGCTCGAAAGCCTGCTCGGCCGTGTCGGAGAAATCAGTAGCATAAAGAACATTGTCCAGCAGCTCCGGGCTACCCTCCACAAACTCCTGCTGAACAGCCTTCGCCGAAGCGAGCAGGACCGGCGTGCGGCTGAACTTGGTCACATCGGATGAAGTAGAGGCAGCGAACGGGGCACCGAACCACCCCGTCGATTCAGAGCCAACGATAATGAGTCCGGCTTCATGTCGGCGACTCACCTCATCCAACGAGAATGCGGCGTGACCCAGGGGCATATCCACCGAGACGGTGACATCCTGTTTCTCAAGCGTCTGCACCTGGCGCTGAAACGCCGCATCGCACCCATCCGAATCCTGGGATTCCACAGAAGGTGAGAAGATGTCGACCACGTGGGTGAGGACCGCGGACCGCAGGCCCAGCGATTGGAAACGCGGGATGCAGCCGAGCAGCGCGTCAGAATCCGCAGACAGATCCGTGCATATAACGGCCTTCTCGTACACTCCCCCACCTCACCTCAAGCGGCAATCCCCTGAATAGAGCGCGACACACGTGAACCGTCGCTACTGATAGTGTCGGCACGCGCCGAGCAAAGTCTAGTGACACATATCACAGTCGACCAGAGGCAATCGACACTCGACAGATAATCGAGGATGAACGGTTGGGAGAATATCTCAACGAGAGATTTCGGATGCTGAACGGTAGTTAACTTTTCTTAGGTCAGCAGTGTCCGGACGAGCCGACAACCCGCGTCTCGCATCTCATCGAGCGCACGATCGCCGTCGCCGGGAGCAATATTCACTGCTCTGCAACCGCTCACCAACACCGTGACATCCAGCCCGAGATCAACCGCATCCAAGGCTGTGAACTTCACACAGTAATCAGTGGCCAGACCGCAGATCACGACACGGCCCACGTCGCGCGCCCTGAGGAAATCCTCCAGCCCGGTCGAGCGTCTGTGCGCGTTGTCGAAGAATGCGCTGTAGCTGTCGACCCCCGGGTCCGTCCCCTTGCGCGTCACGTGATCGATTCCCGCCACATCCAGCGCCGAGTGGAAACTCGCACCCGGCGTGCCCTGCACGCAATGTGCGGGCCAGAGGATCTGCTGTTCACCCACGAGATCGATCACGTCGCCCACTTCATATCCCTCGTGGTTGACCGCAAAACTGCCGTGATCTGACGGATGCCAGTCCTGTGTCGCGACCACAAGGCCGAAGCCGGGGATGAGGGCGTTGGCTGCCGCAACCACCGCATCGCCGTCGGGCACAGGAAGCGCGCCTCCGGGCATGAAGTCGTTCTGGATGTCGACCAGAATGAGTGCGTCCACGATCAGTCGTCCTTCCTTCGGTGATACGTTCATGCCCCGCACGTGCTTTTCGTCGGCCATGCCACCCACGCGCCAGCGCGCGCTAGTCAGTGACGCCGCGCGCCTTGAGTATCAGCTCGGTTCGCAGGTCGTGCACATCACTCGCCAGGCCGACCGGATAGCTGTGAGGATTGAGGAACCGCAAGTGCCCAGCATCGAGCGATGCGACCGCCTGGGCCGCACGATCCCTGATCGCTGTCAGCTCCGGCATGTCGTATACCACGACGCCGGCACGCATCACGGGAGTCAGAAGGTCGATCGGCTCGGTCTCGTGAGAGAACGATTTGCGACGCGTCGGGTCAGCTGGATCGATCATGATGGCTTGCGGTGAAGGCGGAGTACGCACGTCGTACACCATGTCCCCGACCGGTA
Organism: Actinobacteria bacterium UBA3086; assembly: GCA_002367305.1. GTDB lineage: Bacteria > Actinomycetota > Coriobacteriia > Anaerosomatales > UBA3086 > UBA3086. The sequence continues at coordinate 6,346 of DFBG01000038.1, forward strand.
CGCCTGCGAGCATATACCGTCGAGCACCCAAGAGTCCCGGAGTCGTCGCCTTGACCGTCTGCTCGCTCACCTTGATGCGCGGCTCCCACGTTCCCTCGGGTCCCTGGATCGCAGCGAGCTTGTAAACCCCGCCCAACGCAGGCTGATCGAACGCGGTGGCGAGTTTGGTGCCCACGCCCCAGACATCGATCGCCGCGTCCTGGTCCTTGAGACTGGTGATCAGGTGCTCATCCAGCTCATTGCTGGCCACGATGACAGCCTGCGGAAAACCGCGTGCGTCTAGGATCTCGCGGGCTTGTCGGCTGAACCATGCAAGGTCACCGGAGTCGATCCGAATACCGACCATCTCCGATCCCCGCTCCCGCAGGCGACCCGCCACATCGCAGGCGTTGTGGACACCTTGGA
>DFBG01000107.1:0-2074 GCA_002367305.1 Actinobacteria bacterium UBA3086
TGGGCGGGGCTCGTCGGCCTCATGGCTCATGGTCCGCGGAAGTGCCTGGGACTGCCGGAGGTCTGGCTCGAGGCCGGGTTCGTTGCGGATATCACGGTGATTGATCCTGAGGCTCGCGTAGAGGTCTCAACTGATAAATTCGAGTCACGCTCCCGCAACAGCGCGTTCCTCGGGCATAATCTTCTGGGCAAGGCATCCGAGACCATCGTTGGTGGTCGGATCGCTCTCCGGAACGGAAAGGTGGTCGACTGAGTGACTTCTCCCGGCAAAGCGATACTCGCGCTCGAGGACGGGACCGTTTTCGAGGGACTATCATGCGGGGCGTCTGGTCAGGCCACCGGCGAAATCTGCTTCAACACGTCGATGACTGGCTACCAGGAGGTTCTTACGGACCCCTCGTATGCGGGTCAGATCGTCACCATGACCATGCCGCACATTGGCAACTACGGAGTCAACGGAGCCGACATGGAGTCTCGTGGGGTGTTCTCCCGCGGATTCGTGGTGAGAGAGATGACGCACGAGCCCTCGAATTGGCGTTCGGAGGAGTCCCTGCCGGACTTCCTCAAGCGCAGCGGGATCGTGGCCATCGAGGGTATCGACACACGATCACTCACCCGTCACATACGCGAGACGGGTGCCATGCGGTCGGTCATCTCCACCACGGAGTCCGACCCTGAGGTTCTTGTGCGCGTTGCGCGTGAGAGCGCCGGACTCGAGGGCCGTGACACGGTCGCCGAGGTCGCAGTCACCCGCGAGTACACGTGGGGTGCAGAAGGCCCCGACGGAGTTGTGCCCGTGGACACCGGCGTGCTGCCGGTGAAGCCGCGGTATCGGGTGGTCGCTTTCGATTCTGGCATCAAGTACAACATCCTTCGGCAACTCGCTGAAGCAGGGTGCGAGGTCATCGTGGTTCCGCCGACGACGAGCGCCGAGCGCGCGCTGGAGCTGGCTCCAGACGGTTTCTTCCTGGCCAATGGTCCTGGAGATCCCGCTGCGGTCGACTATCTGTACAGCACATTGCGTCAGCTGCTGGGGACCAAGCCGGTCTTTGGCATCTGTCTGGGGCACCAGATGCTCTCACTTGCCGTCGGCGCTTCCACATACAAGCTCAAGTACGGCCACCGGGGCGGCAATCAGCCGGTCATGAACCTTCTGTCGGGTCAAGTCGAGATTACAAGTCAGAATCACGGATTCTGCGTCGATTTTTCGGATATCGGCGCGATTGATGTAGAGGCCAGCGGAGGCCTCGACGGTGACGTGGCGGATCTGGGCGCATGGGTGCGTGCGGGAATTGCGCCGGTGGTCCGCTCCGAGCGTTTCGGGCGCGTTCAGCTCACCCACGTGAACCTCAACGACATGACCACCGAGGGCATCCGTTTGCTCGATACGCCTGCGTTCTCGGTGCAGTACCACCCTGAGGCCGCACCCGGCCCGCACGATGCTCGGTATCTTTTCGGCGCGTTCACGAGACTCATGGATGGGCGCGACGATTACCTGAACGCACAGAAGTAGGGAGACCGGCCATGCTCCGAAGTGTGCTCATACCCACCGATTTCTCACTCGAGTCCGACCTTCTTCTCAGGTTCGCTCAGGGGCTGGATGCCTGCGGAGTCGAGCGAGTAGTGCTCGGACACATCGTCGAGGCATCGGGGATGGAAGGTCCGATCATCGCCAAGCATGTCGACAAGGTACGTGACCGCATTCAGGCCAAGGTCCACGGCCTGCGCGATCAGGGGCTGCGTGTTGAGATCCGCATCGGAACGGGTGAGCCCTCATCGGGCCTTCTCGCTCTGGCCGCTGAGTCTCACGTCGATGGTGTCGTGTGCGGTACGCACGGCAAGGGCGCGATCACCAAGTTCTTCTCCGGCTCCGTTTCCGAGGACCTGCTTCGGGGCTCGTTCACGCCTATGATGCTCGTCAGGTTTCCATTGCTCAGGAATGCCGAGGATGCCTCGGGAGTCGCCAAGAGATTCGGGCAGAAGCTCGTGTTGCCGACCGACTTCTCCTCGGCATCGATGCGGGCGCTCATGGCCGCGCTGGAGCTTCCCAGCAAGAACATCGGCACACTCTACTT
>DFBG01000107.1:2081-4057 GCA_002367305.1 Actinobacteria bacterium UBA3086
GGACGGTGCGGAGTTCCAGATGAAGAACTGGATAGCCATGGCGGCGGAGCAGGGGATCACTGCTCGGGCGGTCATACGCCAGGGAGATCCTCGGCAGGAGGCTCTGCGTGAGATGGATGAGCGCCGCGCGACCGGCGTGATCGTCGGCAACCGTGGCCGCAATGCTCTGCAGGAGGCCATGCTCGGAAGTGTATCGATGACGCTATTGCGTCAGGCGTCCTGTCCTGTCCTGGTAGTGCCATAAGCGAAGGAATCAAATGCCCCGTCGCGATGACATAAAGAAGATCCTGGTGATCGGCTCAGGCCCGATCGTCATCGGTCAGGCCTGTGAGTTCGACTACTCCGGAGCGCAGGCATGCAAGATCCTGCGCGACGACGGCTATGAGGTCGTGCTCGTCAACAGCAATCCGGCCACGATCATGACCGATCCCGGTCTGGCTCATCGGACGTACGTGGAGCCGGTCACACCGGAGTTCGTGGAGAAGGTCATAGCGGTCGAGAAGCCCGACGCGCTGCTGCCCACTTTGGGCGGACAGACGGGGCTCAACTGCGCCGTGGGCCTCGCGGAGTCCGGTGCTCTTGAGCGGCACGGCGTCGAACTCATCGGAGCCACGCTCGAGGTCATCCAGAAGGGTGAGGATCGCAAACTGTTTGCCGAGGCCATGGAGCGCATCGGTCTCGACGTGCCTCGCAGCCGGTACGCATACTCCGTGCTGGAGGCGGAGGGCGCGGTTGCCGAACTCGGATTCCCGATCATCGTTCGACCGTCATTCACCATGGGCGGCGCGGGCGGTGGCATCGCGTACAACATCGACGAGCTGCGCGACATCGTCGCGGGCGGCGTCGCACTCTCACCTACGAGCGAAGTGCTCATCGAGGAGAGCGTTCTCGGTTGGAAAGAGTACGAGATGGAGGTCATGCGCGACCGCAACGACAACGCGGTCATCGTGTGCTCAATTGAGAACTTCGACCCCATGGGTGTGCACACCGGCGACTCCATCACCGTTGCGCCTGCGCAGACGCTCACCGATCGCGAATATCAGATCATGCGCGACGCCTCCATCGCGATCATGCGTGAGATCGGTGTTGAGACCGGCGGCAGCAACGTGCAGTTCGCGGTCAATCCCGCCGACGGTCGCCTCGTGGTCATCGAGATGAATCCGCGCGTCAGTCGCTCATCGGCTCTCGCGTCAAAAGCGACCGGTTTCCCGATAGCCAAGTTCGCAGCGAAGCTGGCTGTGGGCTATACGCTCGACGAGATCCCCAACGACATCACGCGTATGACGCCCGCATGCTTCGAGCCCAGCATCGACTACACCGTGGTCAAAGTGCCTCGTTTCGCTTTTGAGAAGTTCGTCGGCACGGACACCACGCTCACCACGCGCATGAAGTCGGTCGGTGAGGTCATGGCGATCGGCCGTACGTTCGCCGAGTCGCTGGGCAAGGCAATGCGCTCGCTTGAGAATGGCCGAGGAGGGCTGGGTGCTGACGGTCCCGAGCACTTCGATGAGAACAAGTTCGAGGCCAAGCTCGCCACGCCCACCGAGGATCGCATCTTCTATGTGGCCGAGGCGTTCCGTCGCGGTCGTTCCTGCTCGGAAGTGCACGATCTCACACGTATCGATCCGTGGTTCCTGGCACAGATCGAGCGGGTCGTCGGCGTTGAGAACTCCATCAAGGGAACGTCGATCGCGGACATGACCGCCGACAAGATGCACGAGGCCAAGCGCCACGGGCTCTCAGACATCCAGATCGCACATCTGACCGATGCAACTGAGGCGGATGTCCGGCAGGCAAGGCTCGACCTGGGTGTTAAGTCCACATTCAAGGCTGTCGACACCTGCGCCGCTGAGTTCGCGGCTGGTACGCCGTACTACTACAAGACGTACGAGGATGAGGACGAGGTCGCTCCTGCCACAAAGCCGCGTGCAATGATCCTTGGCGCCGGACCCAACCGCATCGGGCAGGGTATCGAG
>DFBG01000113.1:0-122 GCA_002367305.1 Actinobacteria bacterium UBA3086
TCGATGTAGCCGTGCAAACCCATGAGCTCCTCGGCAGCTGCATGCTCGGTCGACTCGATGGACTGGATGCATCCGTCGGGCATACCCGCACCCTCGGCGGCCGTCGCGAGGACCTTGGTGAG
>DFBG01000113.1:269-1805 GCA_002367305.1 Actinobacteria bacterium UBA3086
ATACCGTTGGGCATCCGATGACCATCGATGACCTCGCCTATTGGGTCCGGCAAGCCTGCGAGAGCCTTGAGTGCTTCCGACATGGACTTGAGGCGGGCCGGGTTGAGCTCGAGTCGATCCAGCAGCGCGGGAGACACACTGCGCGCACGTCCGGACTCCATGTCCTTGGTGTTGGCGGCGATGATCTCATCCTGCTTGTGCATGATGGCGTGGGACATAGCAAGCAGTGCACGATTGCGCTGCGCCGTCGATGTGATCGAGAGACTCTGCGCGGCGACGCGCGCGTTCTTCGCGAGATTCAGGACTTCCGACATGACTCGACTACCTCCACTGTCACCGGCCCTCTGGGCCATACACCTACAGGATCACCAGACGATCTCTGTGAATCACTTCCTTGGCCACGATGTCGGACATGGCGCTTGCGATCTCCGAGGTCTTGAGCCCACGGGATCGCTCCACATCAGCCGAGGAAAGAGAGCTCAATCCCCGCCCGAACACCACACCGTCACGACCCTTCAATACTACCGCATCGCCCACCTCGAACGTGCCATTGATGCCGATGACACCTGCGGGAAGCAGTGACTTGCCGCGAGTGCACAATGCGTCGCGCGCACCGTCGTCCACGAGAATGTCTCCGCAAGGCCGTTTTCCCAGGGCTATCCACTGCTTCCGAGCAGGCAGAGAAGCGTCTCCGCCGGCGAACAGTGTCCCCACCGGCTCACCGGCAGCGGCATCGGCAACTACATTGGATCGACGTCCATCACAGATGACCATGGGGATGCCCGCCTTCATGAGCACCTGAGCGGCTTCGACCTTGGTCGCCATACCGCCAGAACCCACAGGGCTTCCCGGACCTCCCGCCGCCGACATGAGCTGATCGGTGAGCTCCTCGACATGCTCCAGAAGAGTCGCCTCGTGGTTGAGTCGGGGATCTGCGTCGTAGAGGCCCTCTATATCAGTGAGCAGCACCACAAGGTCCGCGTGGACCATGGTCGCGACCACCGAAGCAAGAGTGTCGTTATCGCCGAACCGGATCTCGTCGACTGCCGTGGTGTCGTTCTCATTCACAACGGGAACGACTCCGAGCCGCAAGAGACGTTCGAGAGTGTCTCGTGCGTGCAGGTACGCCTGACGGTGCGCGGTATCGTGCCGCGTGAGCAGCACCTGCCCGACCTGGATGTCATGAGCAGCGAAGAGTGCCGCGTACATGCCCAGCACCTGCACCTGGCCGACAGAGGCGGATGCCTGCAGCGACGGGATATCCTCGGCGGACAGCGTGAGTCCCAATGCTTCCGAACCGGCCGCGATTGCGCCCGAGGACACGAGCACCGCGTGCCAGCCGTTGTCGCACAGCACGGCGACCTGCTTGACCAGCGCTGCCACGAACTCACGATCGAGCCCCCCGTCGGCCTTGGCCAGCGTGGAGCTTCCCACTTTGATCACGATGCGGCGCTGCGTGCTCAAGTCTCCCCCTTGTGTACCCGTAACGTCACTCACCGAACGGATTGATCAGGACTCATCCGCCGAATCTGACTC
>DFBG01000113.1:1810-9685 GCA_002367305.1 Actinobacteria bacterium UBA3086
CTCTTCAACGTCATCGAAATCTTCAACATCGTCGACATCTTCGACCGCTCCAACCCCTTCGAACTCAAAGGTGATCGCCGCGATGGTGATATCGTCGCCATCTTGTGCACCCGCATCCTGGAGCGCTTTCTCCAGACCGATCTTGGAGAAACGACGCTGCAAATAGGCCAGCGCCTCCTCGTTCTGCATCTCAGTCATGATGACCATGCGCTCAATGCCTCGCCCGGTGACCTCGAAAGCGTGACTCCCGGTGCGCTGCACCTCGAACGTGCGATCACGACTTCTGACCGCCGGAACGTAGACCTTCTCATATGTCTGGGCATCCTCGGCCGCCACAAGGCGCAGATCGTGCACGAGATTCCCCAGATGAAGGACCAGAGGATCGATTCCCTGTCCGGTGATCGTGGAGATCGCAAAGTACGTCAGACCGAGCTCGGCACAACGCGCAGCCAGCCGCTCAGAGGCCTCCGCGGTACCCGGCATGTCGATCTTGTTTCCGACGATGATCGTGGGGCGATCCGCCAGTTCCTGCGCATGCCGCTCCAGCTCATTCGTGATGACCGCGAGATCGTCGACCACATCCCGCTGTTCGTAGCCACCGGTGAGATCGACCATGTGCACGATGGCTGCACTGCGCTCGATGTGACGAAGGAACGCATGTCCGAGCCCCTTGCCCTCGCTCGCCCCTTCAATAAGACCGGGAACGTCGGCGACGACGAACGAGTACTCACCTGCACGCACAACGCCCAGGTTAGGAACGAGCGTGGTGAACGGGTAGTCGGCGATCTTGGGCTTCGCCGCACTGATCCTGGCAATGAGGGAGGACTTGCCCACGCTGGGAAAGCCCACCAGCGCAGCGTCGGCCATGAGTTTCATCTCAAGTGTCATCCAACGCTCGTACGTGGGCTCGCCGAGTTCCGCGAAAGCGGGAGCGCGACGAGTGGGAGTCACGAACTGGATGTTTCCTCGGCCACCACGGCCACCACGAGCGAGCACGACGCGCTCACCTGGCTGGGTGATGTCCGCAAGCATCTCGCCGGTCTCAGAATCACGGGCAATGGTGCCGAGCGGCACCTTGAGGATGATGTCCTCGCCATTGGCTCCGTGCATCTGTGAACCCTTGCCATGGATACCGCGATCAGCTTTGAAGTGCCGCTTGAACTTGTAGTCGACGAGACTCGAGAGCGAGGGATCGCCCTGAAGCACGACATCCCCGCCATTACCGCCGTTGCCGCCATCGGGGCCACCCCGGGGCACATGGGCCTCGCGCCGGAACGACTTGCATCCCGCGCCGCCGTCGCCACCCTTGACGTTTATCTTGGACTCATCAACAAACATCTCAAAACCCTCCGGGATCCGCAGAGTTCATCGGATCCGATCTCTCACCAGCAACGCTGTATCCGTGAGATAGATTCTAGACCAGTATGCGCAGAAACCCCCCGCTCCGGTTGAAGCGAGGGGCCTGAAGATCAAATAATCGCTCTCAGGCTGCTAGCCCTCCAGCGGTCGCACGTGAACGCGACGATCCTTGCCGTGCGTGAAATCGACACTGCCGTCGATCAACGCGAACAGCGTGTCATCCTTGCCCATGCCCACGTTCTCTCCGGCCTTGAGTCGGGAGCCGCGCTGACGAACGAGAATGGAGCCCGCGGTCACTTCCTGACCTGCGAAGCGCTTCACACCAAGTCGTTGCGCATTTGAATCGCGCCCGTTCTTAGTGCTACCAAGACCCTTCTTATGTGCCATGAGGAACTACCTGCCTTCGCGCCCGAGGTCTCTCACCGTGAGATGAGAAGCCCTGATGTTCTCTTATGCGTCGTACTTCTTGGCGTGAACGCCGCAGTACGCGGAACCGTCCTTCGCCTTGTTGTTACAGCGCTCGCCATTGGACTTGAGAGCCTCGCACTGTGCCGGAGCAGCTTCCACTGCGGGCGCAGCCTCGACCTTCTTGGCCTCTGCCTTGGGAGCAGGCTTGGCAGCCTTCTTGACCTCAGCCTTAGGAGCAGGCTTCTCAGTCTTCTTGGCAGCCGGCTTGGAACCACCGGTCAGAGCGATATCCGTGATACGGATACGAGTCTGCTGCTGACGGTGACCCTTCAGGCGCTTGTAGCCCTTACGCTTCTTGAACTTGAAAACGATCTTCTTCTCACCCTTGAAGTGCTCGATGACCTCAGCGGTGACTGTGGCGGCGGCGAGCGACTTGGAGTCGGTCACGACGGCATCGCCGTCAGCGACGAACAGTACATCCAGGCTAACCAAGTCACCGGGCTGTGCATCCAGTTTCTCGACTACCTCGATGGTGTCCTTCTCGACCTTGAGCTGCTTCCCACCGGTATTAACAACTGCGTACATGATCAACCTCTCACTCGCTCTAGTGCGCAAGGGCGTATGTTATCAGAGGGTCTATGCAGCGTCAACGCTGATATGACGCGAGACACGACCAATCCCACGTGACTCCTACCCCGTACGTCTTCTGACTACTCCAACACACGCTTGAGAAGACCGGCGCGCCCCTCGATGAGAACTCTCACCTCGGTGGGATCGCAGTCCTTTTCAGGCACGATGGCGACCTGCTTACCGGTCTCGGAACGCAATACCGCAACAATGTTCTGGCCCGGTGCCATCACAAGTTCGTACGTCTCGGGATTAATGCCCAGAAGGAACGCAGCGGCCTTCCCCGCTTTGAGAATCTCGCGCATCCTTCGCTCGACAGCGATCCTGCGAGTCACTTCGGAGAGAACGCGCCCTTCTCCCCCGCACCGCGGGCAGGGCTCGGTCAATATCCCGTACAGACCATCGGTCACGTTCTTGCGAGTCATCTCCACCAGTCCCAGGCGCGACATCTCCGTCACCCGTGTCTTGGTGCGATCACGCTCAAGCCCGCTGTTGAGACGCTGAAGGACCTCCGCCCGATGGAAGGCGTCCTCCATGTCTATGAAATCGATGACGATGATACCGCCGATATCACGCAACCTCAACTGACGAACGACCTCCGCGGCCGCCTCCAGGTTCGTTTTGACGATCGTATCCTCAAGACTCTTCTTGCCGACGAACTTGCCTGTGTTGACGTCAACCGCGGTGAGCGCCTCAGTGCGGTCGATATCGATGTGACCGCCGCTCGGCAACTGCACGGTCCTGCGAAGTGCCGTCTCTATAGTGGCTGGCAGATCGAAGAGATCGAACAGCGGTGCACGATCCTTGTAGAGCGATATCTTGCGGACCAGTTGTGGAGAAGTCTTTCTCAAGAAGGAGTTGACCTTCTCGAACACCGACTTGTCGTCGATGATCAGGCGCTTGAAATCATCAGAGAACACATCCCGCACCAATCGAAGTGCCAGATCCATCTCGGTATAGATGACCTCGGGCGCCAACGCCTCCACAGACTGATGACTCACGCGTTTCCACAGTCTCAACAGAAACTCGAGGTCGGACACGAGATCGCGCTCCGTGACACCCTGCGCCACCGTGCGGACGATCACCCCGATATCCTTTGGAATGTGAGGTGCAACGATCTGGTGCAGGCGATCGCGTTCCTCATCCGGGAGCTTGCGCGAGACGCCCACGAACTCCGAGAAGGGCATGAGCACCAGGAATCGACCGGGCAGAGTGATCTCAGTGGTGACGCGTGCACCTTTGGTCCCCATAGGGTCCTTGAGTACCTGCACCATGATCTGCTGTCCGGGCTTGAGCAGCGTTTGAATATCACGCTTGGGAAGATCCTCGAGACCTTCGGGCGTGACGACCTCATCGACGTAGAGGAAGCCGTTCTTCTCCAAGCCGATGTCGACGAAAGCGGCTTGCATGCCCGGCAGTACGTCGCGCACCTTGGCCAGGTACACATTGCCGACCACACTGCGTTTGGGCCGCTCGATATAGAGCTCTACGAGCTCTTTGTCCTCCAGCAAGGCCACACGGGTCTCACTGGAATCATGGGAGATAAGCATCTCCTTCAGCGGTTCACCCACGGTGTTCCCCGATCACAACGGACGACGCAGGACATCTCCTTCTTCGATGAAGACGTCCGTGCGCGTCACCAGTACGGTGGCACCTGCGATGTGGGCACGCTGGAGAGCTGTACGTATCAGAGCATCGGGCCGCATGGCACCATCTGGGCCCATGCGAACAGCCATCTCAACGATGACCTTGCCCTCGTCGACCTTCACACTCGGCTCCTTCGAGAGACTCTTGGTGAGGTCGTAAACCTTGGTCTTCTTCTTCTGCTCGACCGTTAACTCGCCTGACGCGACCACCGCGTCCAGTGCCGTTCTGAACTGTTCCTCGTCCACCTCCGATTGATCCATCTCGACCCGATATTCCGCGACTGCGATCGCAGCTGAGAGTGATGGCTCTTTGCCTCCGACGTACTGCGCCGCAGTGGGCGCAAGATCCGCCGGTGTCGCTGCGATCAGATCGCTCATCACGTCTGAAGCCGGCGAATACGCCGTGAGCCAGATGTCGAAATACTCCCGATCACCTGCCGTTCCCACGGGCAACGCAGGCCCGAACGCAACCTTCATGTGGGGGCTGAAGCCCTTGGTCACAGCATACGCCAGTTGCGCGCGCCGTGCAGAACGCTCCAACGCACGCATTACCTCAAGATGTGACAGGAAACGGGCACGGCCGCACTTGCTGTAGCCGATGCGCAATCTGAACTCACCGATGGCCACGTGTTCCCCCCAACTTCACGTCGACACCAAGATCGTCACAGACATCGCAACCCGTGCATCCACCGAAACTGCAGTCCTCAGTCAGTTGCCCGGTATCGGTACGCTGGCGTTCACGGATCAGGTAGGTCTCCGAGGCTCCACATGATATGTGACCCCACGGCAGCACGTCGTCGAACGAGAAGGGCTGATTCGCGATCGATTCCGGTACGATCCCCGCCTCATCGAAAGCGCGACGCCAAACCGCGAGATCGTAGTTCTCGGTCCATGCATCGAACCGAGCGCCCGAACGCCAGGCGTTCTCAATGACATCGCTCAACTGACGCCCGCCGCGTGCCATGGTCGCCTCCAGGAACGAAACGTCAGAGTCGTGCCACGAAAGATCGACGCCCTTGCGCGGCATGCTCTCCCTCAATACGCTCTGCCGACGACGCACCTCCTCGAGCGAGATCTGCGGTTCCCACTGATACGGAGTGTGCGCTTTTGGCACCAGGGTCGATACCGAGATTCCGACACGAATCGCACCTCGCTGATCCGGCGGGACCGCAGCCCGAGCCACAGCGAACACACGAGTCACCATCTCACCGATACCGCGAACATCCTCGTCGGTCTCGGTGGGCAGGCCGATCATGAAGTAGAGCTTCACCCGGCGCCAACCTGACTGGAACGCCTGCTCGACGGTAGCCAGCAGTTCTTCCTCGTTGACATTCTTGTTGATCGCATCCCGAAGTCTCTGAGTACCTGCCTCAGGAGCGAAGGTCAGCCCGGATTTCTTTCCCGAGGACGCCAATCGCGCCATGGAGACGCCAAACCGGTCCACACGAAGCGAGGGCAGGGACACAGAGATCGCCGAACCCTCCAGTCTGCGACGCAACCGACGAAGGATCTCCTCGATCTGCGAGTGATCGGTAGTGGAAAGCGATGTGAGAGAGACCTCCTCGTATCCCGTGCAAGCGAGATTCTCCATCACATCATGAATGATCATATCTGCGGGACGCTCACGTACGGGTCGGTAGACCATGCCGGCCTGGCAGAAGCGACAACCTCGTGTGCAGCCGCGCAGGATCTCAACGGTGGCACGATCATGAACCACGTCCATGAACGGCACGACAGGACACGTGGGAACGGGATGTGCCGACAGATCCTGTACCACGCGTTTGCTGACCTTGTCCGGCGCACCCCCCGAAGACTCGACTGAGACAAGCGCGCCATCGTCGGAGTAGACCGGAGTGTAGAGCGAGGGCACATAAACACCGTGCACCTGGGCCAGCGCACGCAGCATCTCAGAGCGCGACGAACCCGCATCACGCGCCTTGCGGTGCGCAGCGACGACGTCAATAAGCCCCTCCTCACCTTCACCAATGAGGATTGCATCGAAGAACGGGGCCACGGGCTCCGGATTGTACGCACAAGGCCCTCCACCGAGCACAAGGGGATCACCATCACCGCGATCACATGCTCGCAGGGGTATGTCGGCAAGATCGAGGACCTCGAGCACGTTGGAGTAGGTGAGTTCATACGGCAGCGTGATGCCGACGAGATCGAACGATGAGACCGGAGCGCAGGATTCAAGCGAGAACAGCGGGACGCCCACACTGCGCATAGCCGAGGACATATCCTCCCACGGCACGTACGCACGCTCGGCGGCGACGTCTTTGGTCGAGTTGAGACGCTCGTAGAGAATGGCGAGGCCTTGGTTGGCCATGCCTATCTCATAGGTGTCCGGATAGATGAGAACCGCACGGTAATCGGCATCAACAGAATGCGCGGCACCCCACTCACGATCGATATAGCGCGCCGGTCGCTCGACACCCGCGAGCAGTGGCTCAATGGAAGGCCAGAGGTCCTTGTGTGTCACCGGCGCTACTGCCCGTCTTCGATCTCGGGCAGGGGTTCGACTGCGACACCTTCGGCATCGAGTATCGTCTCTGGCAGGTCGGCGGACCGTAGTCGTTTCACGGCACGATCCTTGGTCTCGACTGCTCGACGCTTGAGGTGCGCGAGCTGTTCGGTGACCTCTGAAAGGTCGGCTCCACCCTCGAAGTATTTGATGGCCGCATAGCCCATCGCGAGCGTGCCACCGTAACCGAAGCCGCCCTTGACCGCCCATCCCAACACGGGAACGAATGTGAGAGCCTGTCTGGCAACGGCGCGCAAGGCGAAACCGCCACCGACCACAGCGGCGAGCTCCTTGATCCGCTCAGTGCCGATCTCTTCACCGAACGCAGCGGCGATCTGCATGATCATCTTTGCTTGGTTTGCAGTCATGAGTGGCATGTCCGCCCCAGGAATGATGGCGACACCGCCGATCAGAGCGTTCTGGAACGCTGTGGCCTTCACGGCCTCTTCAGACACCGCCCTGCGCATGAACGCGAAGTTGGCGGCCATGGCGAGACGCTTTCCTGAGACGTGCTCGGTGAGCCACTCTCCCAGCTCCTCCTCCACCAGATGGACGGCGTCGCTGTCCACGAGCGTATCGAGATAGGGATGATCGAGACGATCAGCCGCATCATCACGATCCTCGGTCAGCGCGAGCGCGACAGTTGGTATCGATCGGGTTCTCGTGGCAGCGAGCTGCTCCTTCATGCCCAGTCGACCGCTTCCCGCCACACCCACGACCACGTCCGCCGACGAGTCGATCAACAGCTTGACGCCGGGCTCAACTACCTCTATCTGCAGAGTCGCCCCAGCAGTGAACGGATGCATGCGCGAGCGAACGACTTCGACGAGTTCATCGGCAGCATCAGCCTCGACCACGATAGCGATGCGGACCGGCTTCTCGCGGTCCTCGCGAATCTTGGCCCCCGCTTTCGCCAAGTCTCTGATGTTCACAGGTAGCGCCATCTGTCCCCTCCTGTTCGTGCGTCACGTCGCGTGTCCCAGCGACGAGCCGTCACGTGCCGTAACGACGTGACCATACGGACAACAGCATACCCGTTGCGGCAAGGTTGGTGACCATGAACGACGAACCGAAGCTCATGAATGGCAGAGGAATCCCCGTGATCGGCATAATGCCGAGAGTCATGCCTATGTTGATCATGATCTGGAATACCCACATGCTGATAACTCCGGCTGCAATGAGCGAGCCGAAGAGATCCCGCGACGACGTGGATATCTCAAGTGCGGTGACGAAGAGCCCCAAGTAGAGCGCGAGCAGAAGCATCGTCCCTGCGAATCCCGTCTCCTCACCAAGAACGGCGAAGATGAAGTC
>DFBG01000113.1:9772-10179 GCA_002367305.1 Actinobacteria bacterium UBA3086
GCAAGATTGTACCCGGCCCCACGCGGATCCACTTCATTATCGACAAAGACGAGAAGGCGATTGCGTTGATACTCCTGTAGGCCCCCGTAATCCGAAGGCAGCGCAAACAGGAGTACCCCGGCAAGGACCATGATCACACCGAAGACCGCGAACCAACGACCCTGCAGGCCGCCGACGAGCAACATACCCATTGCAATCGCGATGAACACGAGGCCCGTTCCCAGATCAGGTTGCAGGAGGATAAGGCCCACGGGGAGCACGAGATATCCCACGACCTTCAACACGTCGGCAGGCTTCTCGATCCGACCCTTGTACTGCGATATCACCGCGGCCATGATCACGATCGTCACCAGTTTTGCAGGCTCCGATGGCTGAAAGAGACGTATGCCTCCGATGGCGAGCCATGA
>DFBG01000113.1:10231-15036 GCA_002367305.1 Actinobacteria bacterium UBA3086
AGCACGAGCGGACCGAGCCAGCCTTTGAGCTTGGTGTAGTCGATACCCCACGCCACTGCGAGCGGGATGAGCCCGATGCCCATACCCAGCAACTGGCGTCGGAACATTGCCGATCCAGCCGTGAAGCCCGACGTGGCAGACTGGACAAGAACCGCACCGTAGACCAGGAGCAGCACCAAGAACACGAGGAGCGGAACGCTCACCCGTGATGCCAATCGATTTTGTGCGCTTCTGACCATTTGTTACCTCGAGATATCCGTAGCCTGCACGTGCTCGACCGGCAGCCCCAGAAGCGCCGCCAGAATCTCACGTGCTGCGGGACCAGCCACGGAACCACCGTGTCCTCCCTGTTCGATCACAACTGAGACCGCATAGCGCGGCTCGTTCGCCGGCGCGTACGCAGCGAACCATGCATAGTCGTCCTTGCCGGAAACCTCCGCCGTACCCGTCTTGCCTGCGACTGCCACATCGAATCCACGGAATGCACCCTCGCCCGTTCCCGTGTCGGTGACTGCCATGAGAGCACGGTTCATGACCGCGAGGTTCTCGTCGGTCACATTGACCTCATGCGCCACCTGCGCCTCAGCGGTGAGGACCGGCACGCCATCGGTGCCCAGAACAGCCGAGAGGATGTGCGGCTGCATGACCGTGCCGCCGTTGGCGATGCCCGCGTATACAGAGGCCACCTGCAGTGGAGTCACAAGAAGGTCTCCCTGTCCGATCGCGATGTTGACCGTGTCTCCCGGGAGCCACTTGATGTACTCGGGATAGTTCTCGTTGTAGTCGGCCTTCCACGCGGCATCGGGGACACGCCCCCTGACCTCACCGGGCAGGTCGATGCCGAGCTTCTCGCCCAGCCCGAACTCACGAGCGAATTTCTGCAACTTCTCGTCGCCCTGCTTATAGAACTCGTAGCCGATCTCGTAGAACACGGTGTCGCATGACTCCTCGACACCGGTATGAAAGGTGATGTTGTGGTGGCCGGAGTGCTTCCAGCACCACTTGGGCCACTGCTCGCCCATCTCGGTCCACCTGCCGGGACAGTAGAAGGTACTCCATTCGGTGGTCACCCCGTGCTCAAGACCTGCGAGTCCCGTTATTGCCTTGAACGTCGATGCCGGAGGGTACTGCGCGGAGATCGCCCGGTTGGTGAGCGGATACTCTGAGTCCTTATCGGTGAGCTTCTCCCACTCCACCTGACTGATGCCGCCAAGGAAGAGTTCCGGGTCGTAGCCGGGAACGCTTGCCATGGCGATGATCTCGCCGGTCTTGATATCCACTGCGACAGCCGCACCCGCTTTGGCTGCGGTGAAGTCGTCGGCGTGCGCCTCGTCGAGAGCGCTGCGCAGCGCGTTCTCCGTCACTTCCTGTACGCCCGCATCAATCGTGAGGATCACATCACGTCCGGGGATGGGGTCGACCTGCTCAATGATGCGCCGCGGGCTGCCTGTCGCATCGACCTCGAGTCGTTGATAGCCACGATCACCTTGCAGCACGGTCTCGAACTCCCGCTCGGCACCGGTCTTGCCGACGATGTCGCCCAGCAGATACCCCTCGAGCTCTGCATCTTCCAACTGCTCCTCGGAGATCTCTCCCGTGTAGCCCAGAAGATGCGCACCGAGCGTACCCATTGGATACTCTCGGACGGCGATGGTCTGCACCTCTACGCCGGGGAATCGCGCCTCGTTCTCAGCGAGATACGCAACCACGTCCATAGGCACGTCGATCGCAACGACACGCGGCTTCAGCGCCTCCTCGCGCAGACTGCTGGCGCGGTCGCGGATCTCCTGTATAGGCATATCCAGAAGCGTGGAAAGAGCAAGGAGCAGATCGTCATCGTTCTTTGCCGACGGCGCGACCGCCACAGCCATGGAGGGCCTGTTGGTGATGAGCGGTATTCCGTTCCGATCCAGGATGCGTCCGCGCTGCGAGTCCAGCGTATACTCGCGAATTCGGTTGTTCTCGGCCAGCGCGGCGTACTCATCGCCGGAGAGTACCTGCATGCTCCAGAGACGGATCGACAGCGCGCCCAAGACCAGCAGCACGATGATGCCGAATGCGGCGAATCGAGGTTTCAGCTGTTCTCCGAATGTAGACATGCGCGTGTGGATTCCTAACGAAAGACGTTCGACTCAGGCGCTCAGCCCAGTCGGTGGAATGTGGTCATCTGCGGGTCACGACGCAAGAAGCGCGCCAGCCATGGATAGACGAGGAATGCCAGAACGGCATTGTAGACCGTGCCCGGCAGGATCACGTGGGTGAGCGCGTCCCAGAATGGACCGCCCGCACTGAGAACGGAGAGCATGAAGCCGTACGCGATCTCGGTCGCGAGACTGGTGATGAAGAGCACCGAGAGCGGCAGGCGCCAGCCCTCGGCGAACATATGAGCGTGCAGCGCACCCGCGATGAAACCCGCAACTGCGAGGACGAGCGCGCCGGGACCGACCGGAGCTGTCCCGAGGAGATCGAACAGAAGTCCGGCAACGAACCCACTGGTGGCACCTGCGGCCGGTCCCTCCACGAGAGCGAGGGTTACAACGACCAGTAGGAACATATTGGGCACGACGCCACCGATCGCAATGTGCGGGGCGATCGCGACCTGCAGCACCATCGCAACAAGGATAGCCGCGGCTGTGGGCAGAGTTCTTCTCACTCGCCGCCTCCCAAATCCGGGATCGTGCCCGCACCAACAAGAACGACGACCTCTTCGATGCCCTTGAGGGTCGCCGCCGGAAGCAGCTGGATACGCTGGAACAGATCATTGTCGGCAGCCTGCGTGCTCGATACTTCCCCGATCAGAAGACCTTTGGGATAGACGCCGCCCAAGCCGGACGTCAACACGACGTCACCTATGGTCACCGTAGTATCGACACTGACGAACTCAAGCTCCATAGGTCCATCGATGGCGCCGCTCACAATGCCCTCGGCGCGGGTACCCTGCAACAGCGCCGCGACACCCGATCGCCGATCGGAAAGCAGCCGAACGGTAGCGCTGCGTCCGGTCACGAGCACGGTTTGACCTAACAGACCATTCGCTCCCAACACGGGCATGCCGATCTCGATGCCATCGTCGGTGCCGCGGTCGATCGTGAACACGTGCTCCCATGACGTGGCCGGGCGGCCGATCACATGAGCACCGACCGCCTCAAACTCACGAGCCTCGACAAAGCCGATGAGATCGGTCAGTCTCTCGTTCTCCTGACGCGCCTCTTCGAGTTCTGCCACAGTGGCCCGCAACTCAGCGTTCTGAGCACTGAGGACTTCGAGTTCCTCCCGCCGCACGCCAAAACCGGAGAACCAGTCGGCCGTCGAGCGAAAAGGACGCGTGATGACCTCTCCTCCGCTGGCAATGGGGGCAGTCATGGCCTTCACTCCACGTCGAAGTGAATGCACGGGACCTGTATCGGCCTCGCGATAGTAGACCGTCGTGATGATCAGGGCGAGCACGACAAGAGCAGCCAGCAACGCTGAACTACCTGTGGATGTATCACGCTCAGGAAGCTTCATCGAGCGGCCGCCTCACATCTATCGAGCGCCAGTGAGGACCTTCTGGAGGGCATCGATCTCCTCGAGGGCCAGCGCGGAACCGTCGACGACGTTGGTCAATGCGTTCTCGGAGACATGAACGGGCATACCCGTCTCCTCGCGAATTCGCTCATCAAGACCCTTCAACAGAGCGCCGCCACCGGTAAGCACGATCCCGTACTCCATGAGATCGCTCGCCAACTCTGGTGGTGTCTGCTCAAGTGTCCCTTTGACCGCAGAGATTATCGCCTGGATAGGCTCCTCAAGTGCCTCACGGATCTCCTCGGACTCCATGGTCACGGTACGAGGAAGACCCGACAGGAGATCGCGACCTCTGACCTCTACATCCAGCTCCTCCAACAGGGAGAATGCGGAACCGATCTCGAATTTGATCTCCTCCGCGGTACGCTCACCGATGAGGACGTTATAGGACCTCTTCACATGAGTGATGATCGCCTCATCGAACTCATCACCGGCGATACGGATCGACTGTGCGACCACGATCCCGCCAAGCGAGATAACGGCGACTTCAGTGGTTCCGCCGCCGATATCAACGACCATATTGCCCGTGGGTTCCTGAATGGGCAGGCCGGCACCAATAGCTGCCGCCATGGGCTCCTCGATGAGGAATGCCTGACGGGCACCCGCCTGCATAGTGGCCTCGAAAACGGCTCGCTTCTCCACCTCGGTGACTCCCGAGGGAACACAGACGACGACCCGAGGTTTGGGCTGCCAAGGAAAACGCTTAACGCGCGTCTTGTTGATGAAGTAACGCAGCATGGCCTCGGTGACTTCGAAATCAGCGATGACCCCGTCCTTGAGCGGACGGATGGCCACGATGCTACCCGGAGTACGACCAAGCATGCGCTTGGCCTCCGTGCCGACGGCCAGAACGCGCTTGGAATCTCTCTCGACCGCGACCACTGAGGGCTCGATCAAAACAATGCCCTGACCTCGTACGGACACAAGCGTATTCGCTGTGCCGAGGTCTACAGCCATATCCCCGCCCCAGGAGTTGAAAAACATATCGATGAGCGACAACTCGCGTATCTCCTTCCGACCACGGATACAGCTCCGTGGAATCCGGACAAGTGTAGCACAGGAAAACGGCATGTTGCCGCTTCGTTGACTGGAAGATACGCAGGTAGGAGTACCCGTATGGACCTTCACAACGACTACATCAGGCCGAGGTCGCGAAGGCTCGAAAACTCCCCTCCATCACCGATGACGACATGATCGAGCAACTCGATGCCGAGTACCTCCCCCGCCTTGACCAACCG
>DFBG01000113.1:15092-19381 GCA_002367305.1 Actinobacteria bacterium UBA3086
GCCGAGACACGAATCGCGTCCTTGAAGAGTTCGCGAGGATGCACGATCGAAGCGTTCAGGCTGCCGACGGAGACCTCAGCTGCGCGCACGAGTTGATTCTTGGTGTTGAGCGCGAGCGCCCAGAAATGTTCCCGGTCCTCGCCTCTCATCTGTGCGCTGCAAAGGTCGACCACGTCCTCTGGTGTGGAAACGACCTGACGAGCCCCGCATTTCCAAGCGGATGCACGCCGCGAGAGCTCAAGACAGGCGAGCATCCGTGCGGCCCCCGCCCGCCCAACGCCGGGCAGTTCGATCAACTCTTCCGCACTCACACGCCACAGCGCGTCGGGTGCGGGATGCGACCTCAACAATGCCGGACCACATTCACGACCAACGAGCACACTCAGCAGATCGACATCCGGAACATGCTCAGAATCTCCGGACAAGAGCAGATCACGCGGATCTCCCGCGCAGTTATTTGGGCGTGGCGCCATAGCGCCCACCTCCTACCTCGCGACTGACAATGCGGGTTGGGGAAGGCGGGAGAGAATCAGACGTGCAGCGAGTCCAATGGCGAGACCCGTGACACACGCCATGCCGAGGGAGTACGGCATTAAGAGGAGTGGGGCAGCAGAACCGATGACCCCGACAGCCACAACGAGCTGAGCGACCGCATGCCCCGCTGCGCCGCCCAAGGAGAGCCCGACAGCGGAGTAACGCTCACCCCGCGTCGTGAGACGCCACATCACGAACCATGCGACGGCCGCACCGGTAAGAGAGAGAACGAACGCGGGGCCGCCCAACATGCCAGTGGCAAGGCCCACGACGAAGACTCGACCCAACGTTACCCCGAGAGCCCTCCACGGACCGAGCTGGATCAGTGCGAGCACCACCGCTAGATTCGCCAGGCCCAGTTTCGCGCCGGGGATCGGCAACGGCGGAAGGAACGAGGCCTCTACGAGTCCCAAGACGCTCGCGAGCGCAAGGTATAGGGCGGTCATGGCCACAACACGGGTCGGCAGATCATCAGCGCGAGACTGCATCGACATCCTGCCTCCCCTTTGCTGAGAGCATCGCCGTGACGCCCTGCGGAGCGCACACGACGGGATGCCCTGCGGAAACGAGCCCCATGCGCACGCACACCTGGTCCGGGCAGTCAGAGTCAACGCACCGCAAGCCCTCGTCTGAGACTTCGAAGGTGACCACGCCGGACCGGCCCTCGACACGGTAGGTCGCCGGCTCGTCCAAGTCTACGGTCGTGGTGCCTGAGGGAGAAGATATGACGGCGGTGCCATCGTTGTAGCCTGCCGCGATATCCGACGCGGGAAACGCTGTCACCGTGGCAATCACGAGAATCACCAACAACTGCACATCTCCACGCGTGAGAAGCCTACGCATCGTCCCGATTCCGATCGCGGCTCGGCTCGAAACCGTCAACCTTGTCGGCGCGTCCATCCAGCTCCGTGGCTGGGGCAATAGCCATTCGGCCCGTCAGATCGATGCACTCCTGAGGACAGACCTCGACACATACACCACATCCGGTGCACTTGTCGTAGTCCACGACCGCCAGAAAGTCGACCACGTGGATCGCGTCATTGGGGCATGCCTTCTCGCACTTCTTGCAGCCGATACAGCACATTGAGCAGTACCCTTTGCGGGCCCGCGGGCGATCCTTGGAGTTGCATCGAACCACTACAGCTGCTTCCTCGGGAATCATAGCGAGCAAGCCCTGTGCACCCCGGGGGCATTCTTGGATGCAGACTCCGCAACCGGTGCAGCGAGCAAGATCTATGACAGGAAGACCACGAGAGTCCACGGTGATCGCATCGAAGGGACACGCCTGGGCGCAGTCTCCGTAGCCGAAACACCCGGCCGGACAGAGAATATCTCCACCGGCGAGCCTAGCGACGGAGTTACACGACTGAAGTCCCGAGTAGTCGAAACGTTTGGTGGCTGCTAGGCCGCCTCCACAGTGCCGCACGGAGACGACAGCGGCTACTTCGCACTTCTCCACGCCCATGATCCCCGCCACGGTGTCGGCCACAGGCTGACCGCCCGCGACGCACGCAGTGACCGGCATGGTTTCAGCGACGATTGCCATCGCAACCGTGAAGCATGACGGGTTTCCGCACGCACCGCAGTTGGATCCGGGCAGTGCCGCCAGAACCTCCTCCACCCGAGCATCGACCTCAACGTGGAACTTGCGAGCCGCACCGGCGAGCATCGCAGCAGCGACCACTCCGATCACCGATAGCGCCGCTATGGCTTTGATCATGAGCGTGATATCCACAGACACTCCCTACAGCCCGAACCAGGAGCCGAGACCGATATATCCCAAGGACAGAAGACCCGCCGTCACAAACGCCATAGGTGTACCCTTCATGGCGTTCGGCACGGGAGCGACCTCGAGTCGATCCCGAAGAGCCGCAAAACTCATGAGTGCGAAGCCGAAGCCCAGTGCAACGCCCACGGTGTAGACCAGAGCTTCACCGAAACCGAACCCGTAGGCCATGTTCATCTTGAAGAACCCGGGCTTCACCGCTTCGGTTGCCGTCGCAAGCACCGCACAGTTGGTCGTGATGAGCGGCAGGAAGATGCCAAGTGATCGATAGAGACCTGGACTTGCCTTTTTGAGATACATCTCCACGAACTGAACGAGTGCGGCGATGACCAGGATGAATGCCGGAATGTAGAGAAACTCCCCGACACCCAGCGGCTCCAGCAGCACGTTGTAGAAGACCCATGTGGCCGACGAGGCGAGCGTCATGACGAACACCACGGCTCCGGCCATGCCGAACGAAGTCTCCATCGAACTTGAAACCCCAAAGAACGGGCACAAGCCAATGAACCTCGTGAGCAGGATGTTGTTGACGAGCGCACCGCCTATTAGGAGAAGGGCGAAATGCTGAAAGATCTCCATTACGAACCCCCTCCTTCCTCGATCGTACAGCGCTGAGAAGTTTGAACCTGTCGAGCGCTCATACGACGATTAAGGGCCATCGCGCCTGCGACCATGAACCCAAAAATGATGAACGCCCCAGGAAAGAGCAGAACGATGTTGGGGCCCTTGTACCACGCTGGAAAACCGATGATCTTTGTTCCCAAGAAAACGATCTGCCCGCTTCCAAGGAGCTCACGTATCGATGCGAGCACCACGATCACAGCGCTGAATCCGATACCCATGCCGAGTCCGTCGGCGATCGCGAGTTTTACTGGCTTGTGATAGGAGAATGCCTCCGCGCGACCCAAGATGATGCAGTTGACGACGATGAGCGGAATCCACACGCCCAGGAAGTCGTACACCGTGGGAAGGAAGGCTTTCATCATGAGATCGACGATGGTGACGAACGACGCGATAATCACGATGAACACGGGAATGCGTACCTTCTCCGGCACCACATGCCGCAGGAAGGACACGAGAATGGCCGACATAGTGAGCACGAAGATGACCGCCAAGCCCATGAAGAACGCACCCTCGAACTTGGTGGACACGGCCAATGTGGCACAGAGCCCGATCATCAGCACGGTCAGAGGATTATCCACCGAAAGACCCCTCTTGAAGACTGAGAACCATTCACTCATCGACCGCACCTCCCTCTCGAATTCCCGACAGGACCTCTTGGAATACGTGTCCTGAAGCCAACACTCCCGTACGCACGCCGTTCGAGGACTTGCTGGCACCCGTCACCGCATCATAGGCCTTGGCCGCCGAGTCGATATCGAGTCCATCCCAACCTACGAACTGCGTCATGAAATCATCGGACGCGAGCACCTCGGTGCCCAGTCCGGGGGTCTCAGTGTTTGTGATGATGCTGACACCGGTGACTTGCCCATTTCTATCCAAACCCACAACCATGCGGATCGGGCCTCCATAGCCACGGGCGGCGATACGGACTCCCCAGCCCATGAGATCGCCCGATTCACCCTCCGCGCGGTAGACCGCGCCGACATCAGAGTCTCCAGCCGCCACCTGCGCCGACTCGAGAAGGTCTTCCATCGCGACGAACTCAGATGCGTCAGGAAGCACCTCACCGAGCGATGCGACCTCTGCGGCACGTTCCTGCTCAGCAATCCGATCCTTGGTGAGGTCATACGTGACCGAGAGCGCGGAGGCAGCCACCGCGCAGGTGAGCACGACGGCGAGCACCATCTGGCCGGGTGTCGCATTGGCCCTATCCACGGCGCTTCTCCCATCCAAATGTCCGGGGGGTGAACGCCCGATCGATCAGAGGCGACAACCCGTTCATGAACAGGATCGCGAACGTCGTGGACTCAGGCATGGGTCCGTAGAAGCGCCCGACCACGTTGAA
>DFBG01000040.1:0-245 GCA_002367305.1 Actinobacteria bacterium UBA3086
GTTTGCGCTCTGAATCGAAGGGCAACTCCGCGATGCGGGGCCACGTGGCCTCGACATCCTCTCGTACACTTCCGGCCGACGATGCTGCGGCGTAGAGTGCGGTCTCGGTCGGGTCACCAGCGGCGCCATCCTCGGCGTCGGCGGAGGCGGTGGCATCGGAGCAGAGTGCCATCGCGCGCCAGTACGCTTCCCATAGAGGCCCCGTACCCTCATCGGCTTGTGAGAGCGTGATGCCCGGTATCATG
>DFBG01000040.1:281-6879 GCA_002367305.1 Actinobacteria bacterium UBA3086
CCGGTCTTGTCCGTGCAGATATAGGTGACCGAGCCGAGCGTCTCCACTGCGGGAAGCCGACGGACGAGCGCGTTGCTCATGACCATACGTCGGGCTCCCAGAGCCAGCGTGATCGTTGCCACGGCGGGCAAGGCTTCGGGTACTGCGGCCACAGCGAGCGAGATCGCGATCAGCAGCATAAGGAGCGGGTCGTCGCCCCGAAGCAGTCCGGCGACGAAGACCAGAGCAGTGAGCGCTATCGCGGCGAGCCCCAATTGCCGACCGAATGTCGCGAGACGCTTTTGAAGCGGGGTCTTGCCACTGTCAGCGGTGCGGAGCAGCCCTGCGATCCGCCCGAGTTCCGTGTGCATGCCGGTTGCGACGACCACGCCCTCGCCGCGTCCGTACACCACCTGGGTTCCTCGGTAGGCCATGCACGTTCTGTCACCCAGAGGAGTGTCGATCGAGGCGACGGGGTCCGTGCCCTTCTCCACCGGGAGCGATTCACCGGTGAGGGTCGCCTCGGCCACGCGAAGCCGAGCGCTCTCTATTATCCGGAGGTCGGCGGGAATCACCCGGCCGGCATCCAGCAGTACGATGTCGCCGGTGACGAGCTTCTCGGCGGGGATCTTGATCACTTCGCCGTCTCGGCGGACGAGCGCACTGGCTGCGGCCATCTTGCGTAGTGCCTCCATAGCCCGCTCGGCGCGATACTCCTGGAAGACGCCGATGACCGCATTGAGGATGACGATCACGATTATCGCGATCGTGTCGACGGCTTCGCCAAGGAGACCCGAGATGATCGCGGCTCCAATGAGCAAGAGGATCAGGAAGTCCTTGAACTGCTCCAACACCATGGTGGACATTTTGCGAGACTCTTGCTCGGGTAGGGCGTTGGGGCCCAGGCGCTCCAATCGTGCGGCGGCTTCTGCGGATTCGAGTCCGCCCTTGGTCGCCGCGAAGGCTTCTAGTGATTCAGAGACGGAGGACACATGCCAGGGGAGAGCGTCGGCCGTTCGGATGTCGCGCGTTGCCGTTTCGGTCATTCGGACCCCCCGATTGATTCCTCAGTCTACACCTCTTGAGTTGGCTCAGAGTTCTTTCTTGATTCGCTTTGCGATCTCCTTGCCGGTGGGTGTTGCGGCCAGTCCTCCCCGTGCTGTTTCCCGAAGGGATGGCGGAAGGCTACGGCCCACGAAGGAAGCCGCGTCGACTATTTCATCGAACGGAATTGCGAATTCGACACCTGCGAGCGCCATTTCGGCTGCGGCCAGAGCGACCGCCGCGCCGGTAGCATTGCGAGCAACGCATGGTATTTCCACGAGACCGCCGACGGGATCGCACACCAGGCCAAGGAGACCTTGCAGTGCCAAGGACGCGGCATGCCCCACCTGCTCGGGGGTGCCCCCCATGAGCTGCGTTGCAGCCGCAGCAGCCATGGCGGCCCCACTGCCCACCTCGGCTTGACACCCGCCGGCGGCTCCAGACAGGGTTGCCCGCGCGGCAATCACGCCGCCGATCGCACCGGCTGCGAAGAGGGCATCGACCAGCGAGTCCTCGTCGGCGGAGATGGAGTCGCCCACAGTGAGCAACACTGCCGGCAGAACGCCGGATGCACCACCTGTGGGGGCTGCGACGATGCGACCCATGGACGCATTGACCTCGCCAACCGCGAGGGCCGCGGCGATCGTGTCTCGCAAGGACCCTCCCACAGGTCCCGAAGACGATTCCTTCACGCGTGCGGCGTCTCCGCCGATGAGCCCGGAGCGTGAATGAGCTTGCCCTGAGAGCCCTTGCGCGACGGACTCGCGCATCACGCGAAGGGAGTCGTGCATGGTGTCGGCGATATCCCGCTCCGCGAGTCCCGAATCCTGGGACTCGCGTGACAGAGCTGCGGCTCCGATGGAGCCACGTAGGTTCGCCTCTTTTAGTAGTTCTGTGAACGCCGCGTATGCCACGGATACCCCTCCGTTTCTCGCCAAAAGGGTAGCACGCGGCGCCCACATGGTTGTTGGTCTCTCGGGATATTCGTAGTGAATCGGTGAACTACTTTGACGTTGGCACGGCGGGCGCTAGTATGCTCATAGTAGTTAACTTCGCATATACTAAGCACTAAAGGGACAACCACCAGTAGCCACACTCGCACTCAGGGAGTATCAAGGAGGCGTCGGCATGTTCGCAGGCAATCGAAAGAATCGTGGCCATAGGGGTATGGGTGGTAGGCATATCGCCTCCACCCGCACGCTTGACACCGTTCGCGGCGGCGATGAGTTCGAGGTCGCATCGATCGATGACGACGATGCGCGAGTTCATGCCATCCGCTTCGGAATGGGCGCGGGGTCCAATTGCTCCTGCGTCACCCGCATTCCCGCCGGACCGATCGTTCTCAAGTCAGGGCGCCAGGAGATAGCCGTGGGCCGCAAGCTCGCTCAGCGCATCGCGGTCAAGGATGTACGACGTGCGGGTGCTGCGCGCCGCGCGGCAGTCCATGCCGAGTCCCGTGAGACGTTGGTGGGCTGATCATGGGGGGCCATAACCACGCGACTGCAGCGATCGTCACCCGTCCCGGCGTAGAGACCGTGGTTCTCGCCGGCAACCCGAATGTGGGCAAATCAGTCGTCTTCAACGAGCTCACCGGCGTCTATGTTGACGTCTCGAATTTCCCCGGTACCACCGTTGAGCTCACTCGCGGTGCCATTCAGGGGCGCGAACTCATCGATACTCCGGGCGTTTACGGCGTGTCCAGCTTCAACGACGAGGAGCGCGTAGCCCGGGACGTGATCCTCGGCGCCGACACCGTCATCAACGTGGTCGACGCGGTGCATCTCGAGCGCGATCTCTTTCTCACGCTGCAGCTGGTTGATATGGGTCTGCCCATGATCGTGGCGCTCAACATGGCCGACGAAGCTCGCACACAGGGCGTTGCGGTCGATCGTGATCTGCTCGAGGACCTCCTTGGCGTGCCGGTCATCGAAACGGTCGCCGTGCGTGGTGAGGGAATCCCCGAGCTCGTCTCATCCGTTGATCGCGCGCGGCCCGGCCACGCCGATCAAGAGCTTGAGGCTGACATCGTTGAAATGGCGTCTCGCGTCGGCTCTCGGTCTGAGGCGCTCATGGTTCTCGAAGGCGACGAGACCGTGGCAGCACGTCACGGTATCGAGCCGGGTGCGGGTCGCGAGCGTATCTACACGCGCAGGCGTGCACGGGTCAACGACTTCATCGGCCACGTGGTCTCGGCCACCACGCAAGGGGCCAACTTCAAGACGCGTCTGTCGGCTGCCATGATGCATCCGCTCACCGGTATTCCGCTGCTGGGCGTTCTGCTCGTGGTCATGTACAAGGTCATGGGTGAGTGGGTGGCAGGAGGTCTCGTCGGCGTTCTCGAGGAGACGCTCATGCAGGGCTACTGGGAGCCGCTCGTGCGGGATGTTGTCGGAGGCGTGTTCACGCAGGGGAGCGCGCTCTACACGCTGCTTGCCGGTGAGTTCGGCATGCTGACCATGACGCCGACGTACCTCATTGGTGTGATCCTGCCGCTGGTCACCGGGTTCTATCTGCTGCTCTCTTTGCTGGAGGACACTGGGTACCTGCCGCGCATCGCGGCTCTGGCCGATCGCAGCCTAAACTCGATCGGCCTCAACGGCCGGGCGGTCATTCCGCTGATCCTAGGACTGGGCTGCGTCACCATGGGCACACTCACCACGCGGATCCTCGGCTCCAAGCGCGAGCGTCTCATCGCGACCGCGCTTATGGCCGTCGCCGTGCCCTGCTCGGCGCAGATCGCTGTCATCGCCGCGCTCATGACTGGTGTGGGTCCGGCGTACGCGGCAGGTTACTTTGGAATCCTGTTCGTCATATTCGCGGTGCTCGGGACGATCCTCAACAAGGTGACTCCCGGTGTCTCGACCGACCTGCTGATCGATCTACCCACGCTGCGAGTGCCTCGGTTGGATAACGTGGTGCGCAAGACGGGCATCAAGGTCTGGGGCTTCATGAAAGAGGTCGCTGTCTTCTTCTTGGCCGGTGCTGCCCTGATCTCGCTCCTCCAGATCACCGGAGCGCTGGCGTGGATCCAGACCGCGCTCGTACCCCTCACGGTCTCATGGTTGGGTCTCCCCGCTGAGGCGGCCACCGCGCTCGTCATGGGCTTCGTGCGCCGTGACTTCGGCGCTGCAGGGTTCTTCACCATGAACCTCGCAGCCGGGCAGTTGCTTGTAGCGATGGTCACCATCACCCTGT
The DNA here is from genome assembly GCA_002367305.1 of Actinobacteria bacterium UBA3086. GTDB lineage: Bacteria > Actinomycetota > Coriobacteriia > Anaerosomatales > UBA3086 > UBA3086. Next base: position 4,500 of record DFBG01000040.1, read on the forward strand.
TCGTTCCCTGTATCGCCAGCATCATGGTGATCCTCAAGGAACGCGGCTGGGCCTATCTCGTCGGCGTGCTGACGGGTTCCGTCTCAATCGCATTCCTGGTGGGCGGCCTGCTCGCACGTGCGTTGGGGGTGGCCTAGATGGCGCGTCTGACGAACACACAGGAGCCGCGACCCGCGTTGCTCACGTGTCCCACCTGCGGACTCGAGACGGCCGACGTACGCTGTCCGCGCTGCTTCACCCTCAAAGTCACGACATGCACGGGTGCGTGCTCCTCGTGCAAGAGTGCGGCATGCGCGACTAACGAAAAGTCGAGCGCGAAGTAGCACCAGCGGGGCCGATGACTGGAGCGATGCTTTGGCTCAGACGGCGGGCACTGCGCGAACGTCAAGCACGCCGTCTGACTCGGCGACGAGCGCGACCGTTACCGCATCGACCTCCACGTCGGTCTCGATCAGCATGAGGGCACCGGCGCCCCGACGTTCGCGGGAAACGGTCATCGACGCGATGTTGACGCCCGCCTCTGCGAGTATCGAGCTCACCGCCGCGATCTTTCCGGGCCGATCGATGTGAGCAACTGCGAGTACCGGCAGGTCGCCGGTGATCTCAACGTCGTAGTCATCGATACGGGTCACCATCACGTCGCCGCCGCCCAACGACGAGCCACGGACCTTCATCGTGGAGCCACCGGGGGCGCTCAGCGTGAGGCATGCGGTGTTGGGGTGTGCCTCGCCCAGATCCACCACCTCGAATGTGACATCCAGTCCGGACTCTCTGGCCAGAGTGAGAGAGTCGCGGATGCGGGCGTCGTCGGGGGCCATGCCCAGCAATCCTGCAACGAGGGCGAGGTCCGTGCCATGGCCGCTGCCGGTCGACGCGAACGAGCCATGCAGTCCGATGTTCGCCGCCGAGATCTCATGACCGAACACGGCTCGGGCCAGCGAACCCAAACGAACCGCGCCGGCCGTGTGGCTTGATGAGGGGCCGATCATCACCGGACCCACTATGTCGAATATGCTGCGTTGGCGTGCCATTCGCTCATTGTACGCACATCAGGGCTCCATGGGAGCCTTTCAGCGCTCGGTCGGGCTGTCTGTGATTGTGCGAACGGGTGTCGCGCCTGTATGCTATGCAGGCGCTTTTAGCTCACGTTCAGGCAAGCACACAAGATCGGAAGGATACAAGAATGGATCAGTCAAAGAACATGGTGACGATCTTGCTCGTCGCCGTCGCAGTGCTCCTGGCGGCGATCGCAGGCATCTTGGTGTATCAGAACACCAACGACTCGCTGCCTGCCCCCACTGTCTCAACCGACCCGCCCGCGACGAGCGACCCCATGATGGGCAACCCCGCGCCCGTGGCCGCCGCGTTCGATCCGGCCACTGCACCTCGGGTCCCTGCTGAGCAGACCCCCGAGCAGTTCGTGACCGGCTACTACGAGGCATGCATGGCCGCCGAGTGGGACGCCGCTTTCGCCATGCTGCCGACGGACAAGCAGGCATATTACGGTGACGTCGCCGGTTTCTCCTCCACACTCATGGGTTACGGCGTGACTTCCTTTGAAGTCGCACCGCAGGTCGAGAGCGAAGGCGTGATCAGCGTTCTCGGCACGCAGCAGGCACAGGGTATGGGCTTCCCGTACACTTGGTCCTTCGTTCAGGACACCGACGGAACGTGGCTCTGCCAGTCCCGCGAAATGGGCGGCAACTAGGTTCCGGCGTTCTCTCGAGCAACAGGCACGATATAGATCGAAATGACGCACGGCGTCCCGATAAAAAGTCGGGGCGCCGTGCTAGTCTTGGCGGATGAAATACGAAGCCCTTTCCCGGTTCCTGGTTCCGGGCACCGATTCCGATATCACCAAGGAGTACGCAGCGTACGCGCGGCGTGCTCGTGAAGCCGTATTCGGCTTCGAGGACGAGGTCGTCTTTGTCGACATCGAGACGACCGGATTCGACCCCTCACGTGAGCGAATCATCGAGATAGCTGCAGCCGTGGCGCGCGGACCCGAGATACTCGATCGTTTTTCAACACTGGTCGATCCGGGCCGGTCCGTTCCATCGGAGATCGTGCGGCTCACCGGCATAGATGACGCGATGCTCAAGGGGGCTCCGTCGGCGGAATCGGCGGTCTCGCGGCTTGTGGAGTTCGTCGCGGGGCGTGACATCATCGCCCACAACGTGTCGTTCGACCGGTCCTTTCTGGAACACGTGGCGGGAACGGCGGCATTCCGAGGGGCGTGGCTCGATTCCTTGCAACTCTCCCTTATTGGCCTGCCTCGACTCTCCAGCCACAGACTCGGTGATCTGGCCGAGGCATTCGGATCGTCCACCCCCACGCACAGGGCGGGTGATGACGTCGAGGCGCTCGCGTTCCTCTGGCG